>SMWF01000023.1 GCA_004357385.1 Gammaproteobacteria bacterium
AACAGGTTTGAGCGGTTCGCTCATGATTCGGCCCTCGGTAGCAGGTCAGCAATGCGCTCATCATTCGGCCGTTCTAACAGCCCCAGCATCGTCACGTTACCGAAGTCCGCCGGTACACCAACCACGTCCCGCAGCCGTTCGAGCATGTCCATTTGCTTCTGTGCGGCTGTCTTCCCGCACTCAGCGAGGGCGGCAACGTGATTTTGCTCGGTGTGGGAGCATTCCTCGATGAATCCAATCATGAGGTTCTCAATGAACCAGGTGCACCGAAAGATCTCGCGGACTATGCACGCATACTCCTCCGCGTCGAACTCTGGTTTGAGCTGGGTTACTTCACTCATTTTCCACCTCCAGTCTCGTGACGTTGCTGGAGACCGTGTCGAGGTGACTCAGGTACTTCGTGGCGCTTTGCAAGCCTTCGAGGATTCGAATCTCTCCCATGATGTGGTCGGTGTTTACGGGGGTGCCGCCTTTGCGTTCGAGCTCGCACTCTTTGAAGAGCCGATCCGCCAATAGCGCAAGGACGCCCACAATCACTGCTCCTTGGCGAGCACATCAACCGCGGTGGTGAACGACGCATCGTCACCTTCGGCTGCAGGACCCGAGACGATGTCTAGGTCATCCCTGTCCTTGGAGAGCTCCCTCAGACAAGCTCGGGCGAGCTCCGGGTGATAGAAGGATGGGGTGAGTGGTGTTTTCGTAGCCGTATCCGCAACGACGTATGTGCGTCTTGGATCGACCTTCCTTGGTTGTCTAGGCATGGAAATAGCTCCTATTTTAGCCACAAGTTGTGCTACCTGTGTGCTACCAACAGACGCTATTGGGTTTTATCTGAACCAGTATTTTCTTTAACTACATGAAACTAAAGAGAAAATATGGTAGCTACGGTTGGACTTGAACCAACGACCCCAGCATTATGAATGCTGTGCTCTAACCGACTGAGCTACGTAGCCATAGATGAGGGTGGCGGATTCTCGTCGAGACCCGCGGGCCTTGTCAACACGGTCGATCTCCCTCAAACACGTTCCTCAAACGTTGAATCGAAAATGCACCACGTCGCCATTCTGAACGACGTAGTCCTTGCCTTCCAGACGCCATTTGCCCGCATCTTTCGCGCCCTGCTCACCGTTACCGGCGACATAATCCGAATATGCGATCACCTCGGCGCGGATGAAGCCCTTCTCGAAATCCGTATGGATTACGCCCGCCGCCTGAGGGGCTTTCGCGCCCACTTTCACGGTCCAGGCACGCGCTTCCTTCGGACCGGCGGTGAAGTAGTTCAATAGCTCAAGTAACTCGTAGCCGGCCCGGATCACCCGGTTCAATCCGGGCTCGTCCATGCCGATTTCCGCCAGAAACTCAGCGCGCTCATCTTCCTCGAGTTCAGCAATCTCCGCCTCGATCTTGTTGCAGATGGGCACCACGATCGCGCCGTCCTGCTGCGCGCGGGCCACCACCTGATTGAGCAAGGGATTGTTCTCGAAGCCGTCCTCGGCAACGTTTGCGATGTACATCACCGGCTTCGCGGTAACCAGGTGCAGGTCGCGTAAATTGCCCCGCGCGCCGTCGTCGAGTGTGCCGCTGGCGATGAGCGAGCGCACCGGTCGGCCTTCGTCGAGCGCATCACGAACCTGCTCGAGCAGCGCCATGGTCTTCTTCGCGTCGTTATCACCCGCGTTGGCCACTCGGCAAACGCGGTCATAGGCGCGTTCGACGGTGTCGAGGTCAGCCAGCGCCAGCTCCGTGTCGACGATCTCGATGTCATCGACTGGCGAGATCTTTCCGGAGACATGCACCACGTTGTCGTCCTCGAAGCAACGAACCACATGCGCGATAGCGTGGGTTTCGCGGATGTGGGCGAGGAACTGATTGCCCAGGCCCTCGCCCTTTGAGGCACCCGCGACCAGACCCGCGATATCGACAAACTCCATGGTCGTTGGCACGACGCGCTCGGGTTTTACGATCGCGGCAATAACCTCGAGGCGCTCATCGGGCACGGGCACGACGCCTGTATTCGGCTCTATGGTGCAGAATGGGAAGTTCGCCGCATCGATTCCAGCTTTGGTGAGCGCATTGAACAGCGTTGATTTACCAACGTTCGGCAGGCCCACAATTCCACAGTTGAATCCCATCAGTCCTCCGGAGCCTCGTTCGCATCCCCCGTGGGCGGTGCATGTAGTACGTTCATAGTTTTATCAACCTCGCCGGCCAACATGTGGGCGAGTATCGATTCCGGCAGATCTGACGCGGCGTCGATGGCCTCACGTTCTTCGAGGGGCATGCGTGTTCCGGTCAGATACGGTGTCACCAGATCCGCATGTCCCGGATGCGCCACACCAATTCGCAGCCGGAGGAAGCCGGTCTGATTGCCCAGGCCCTGGACCACACTGCGAATGCCGTTGTGCCCGTTGTCGCCGCCACCCAGCTTCAGCCTCACGACCCCTACATCGAAGGCCATCTCGTCATGGGCCAACAGAATCTCGCCGACCGGGATCTTGTAGAACGCAGCCAGAGCACCAATCGCTTCGCCGCTGAGATTCACGAACGTCGTCGGAATCATGAGGCGGACATCGTGGCCCAGGATGTCACCACGCCCGAGCATACCCTTGAACCGCGGTTCTTCCTTCAGCGCGATGCCATACCGGCGCGCCAGCGCCTCGACGAAGTGTGCCCCGACGTTGTGACGGGTACCTTCGAACCGCGGACCCGGATTGCCCAGGCCCGCGATCAGTCGAATCGCACTCATGCGCGCACGTTAGGTTTCGTCGTCGCGGGAACCTTTGCCCTGCTCCGCCGAATCCTCGTCGCCTTCGCCACCTTCTTCCGCGGCTTCTTCGTCCTCGACTGCTTCGCCTTCCTCGCCCTCGAGCGCTTCGAGTTCCGGCTCTTCCTCGATGTTCTCACGCGGCACCAGAACGGTCGCGATCTGTGCGTCGTTCGGCTCCTCTTGCGCAAGTGCGACGATCGTCACCCCTTCCGGGACGATGATGTCAGACACGTGCAACGCCGTTCCGAGCGTCACCTCCAGCATGTCCACTTCGAGAAAACTCGGCAGGTCGCCTGGCAGACAGCTGATCTCCACGTCCGTGATCATGTGCGAGATCGCGGCGCCTTCGGTCCTCACACCGACACACTCCTCTTCGTTGATGAAGTGAATCGGCACTTGCACCTGCAGCGCACGGTCCGCACGGATGCGCAGAAAATCGATGTGCTGCACCCGGTCGCTGGCCGGATGCCTCTGCAGATCGCGCACCACCACCTGCTGGGATTTGCCATTCGTTTTGATGCTGATGATCTGTGAGAAAAAGGACTCCTCCTGCATCGCTTTAGCGAGTTCGTTGTAGCGCAACGTCAGCGCGATGGAATCCTGATCACCCCCGTACATGATGCTGGGGACTTTGTCTGCCAACCGACGCAGGCGGCGGCTCGCACCTTTCCCCACGTCCGTTCGCAGCTCTGCTTCGAGCTCGATTTTCTGTGACATTAGCTTTCTCCTGTTGTCACGTTCTACCGCACCGGAATATTGCGACCGTCATACCGATGCGCACCAAGGTAACCCTCTTCGCGTTACCGAAACATCGCGCTGATCGACTCCTCGTTGCTGACCCGGCGAATCGCTTCACCCAGCAGCCGGTCGAGGCTCAGCTGTTCAATCTTGCTGCACTGTCTGGCGGCGTCACACAGCGGAATCGTATCCGTAACGACCATTCGGTCGATCTGCGACGCGCTGATGCGTGCAACGGCTTCGCCTGACAACACCGGATGGGTGATGTAGGCGACGACCTGAATTGCGCCGCGACCTTTCAGTGCGTCGGCCGCTGCACACAACGTGCCTGCGGTGTCGACCATGTCGTCGATAATGATGCAGGTACGCCCTTCCACATCACCGATCACGTTCATGACTTCCGATTCGTTGGCTTGTGGGCGACGCTTATCGATAATCGCCAGATCGATGTCATTGAGTTGCTTCGCAATCGCTCGAGCGCGCACCACCCCGCCGACATCCGGAGAGACGACGACCGGGCGTTCATAGTGTTGTGCCAGCGCATGATCCACCAGCACCGGTGACGCGTATACGTTCTCTACCGGGATGTTGAAGAAGCCTTGAATCTGATCGGCATGCAGATCAACGGTCATCACCCGGTCGACACCCGAGGCGCTGATCATGTCCGCCACCACCTTGGCGCTGATCGGCACCCGCCTCGAGCGCGGCCGGCGATCCTGGCGCGCGTATCCAAAATAGGGTATCACCGCCGTTACCCGGGCAGCGGAGGCACGCCGGATGGCGTCCACCATGATGATCAACTCCATCAGGTTGTCGTTGGTCGGCGCACAGGTTGATTGCAGCAGATATACGTCTGCGCCGCGCACATTGGCGTTGATTTCAACGTTCACCTCGCCGTCACTGAACCGGTCGACGCGGGCATCGCCAAGCTCGATGCGCAATTCGCGCACCACGCGATTGGCCAGCTCCGGATTGGAGTTGCCAGCAAAAATGATTAGATTAACCACAGTTCAGATGTTCCCTACGGCATCCCGCCACCGTGACAATACGTTCTCGTTCCACTCGCAGAAAATGGCTGGGGTGGCAGGATTCGAACCTGCGAATGCCGGGATCAAAACCCGGTGCCTTACCACTTGGCGACACCCCAACTGGGCTGGCTCAACGTCTCTCGTTGCTGGATATTCGGAGCCGGAGCACCGACCCCAGTCCGCGGAGGGCGGTATTTTGAGGATCGCGCCTGGCGCTGTCAAATCACTGAAATGTCGATGAAAAGGTCCAATCCTTCGGCACCAGCGTGACCGTCACGCCCGCCTGTGATGCGCTGATTCGACCAGGCACGCGCCGCGTGTGTTCCTGTAGCCCGTAATCCGAGAAAACCAGCACCCAACCAAGTTGCCGCAAGTTGCGCAGATCACCCCGTTCATCCCGGGTCAACTCCTGGGTGGGATAGCCCGGCGCTTGCCTGCCCTGGATCCATGACCTGAGCGCGTCGATGGGCACCGAGAAGCCGAGCCAGCGGCGCATCGCGCTGGCGCTGTCCGGATCCACGTACACTTCGCCGTTGGCCGCGTACACCGTGACGTTCTGCTCGGACCCGACCATCCGGGTGCGTCCTTGACCCAAGGGTCCCCACAGCTCGATCTGGAACCGATCGTTGGCCTGCACCCAGTAAAAGCTCGATGAAAACGTCTCGGCGCCATTGCGTACGCCCAAGCGACCCTTCACTGTGAACTGGACAGACTCCAGCACCGATGCGGGCGGAAGCGACGTACATCCCGAAACGGCCGCACAAAACCCGATAACAGCAGAAAAAACTTTAAGAAAGAACGGCTTAGGCATTACAGCGAGCATACAACACAACCGAGTTTGATATGATTGCGCGCCACCATGCCCAAATCCATGCCCAACTGCCGGCTGAACACGAAGCGCACATGGCCATTCTCGCCTACGGATTGAACTTTCGCACGGCACCGATCGACCTTCGGGAACGGATCGCGTTCCCGGCCGACGCGTTGGTCCGTGCCTTGAAGGATCTGACGCGAGCGCTGCCTTCCGTGGGCGAAGTCGCAATTTTGTCCACCTGCAATCGTACGGAGCTGTACTGCGCCACGGAGCTCACCGATCAGTCACCGCTGGTGGACTGGCTGGCCGATTATCGCAACGTAGCGGCGCAAGAGATCCGCGACGCAGGCTACACGCACTGGGACCAAGACGCCGCGCGCCACTTGATGCGCGTCGCATCCGGGCTCGACTCGCAGGTGATGGGCGAGCCGCAGATACTCGGCCAGGTCAAGGACGCTTACGATCAGGCGCGCAGAGCCGGCACGTTGGGACCGGAGTTGAATCTGCTGTCGCGGGTCACCCTTACCGTCGCGAAGCGGGTTCGCACCGATACCGACATCGGCCGAAATCCAGTCTCGGTCGCGTACGCCGCGGTCTCCCTTGCGCAACAGATCTTCACGGATCTCGGACAGAACCAGGCGCTGCTGCTGGGCGCCGGCGACACCATCGAACTGGTGGCCGCGCATCTCAGGCAAGCGGGCATCGGCGGGCTGGCGATCGCCAATCGAACCTTGAGCCATGCCGAAGAGCTGGCGCACCGCGTCGGCGCCCGGGCCATGCAGCTCACGGACGTTGCCAGCGAGTTGAAGGGATTCGACATCGTTATTGCGTCGACCGGAAGCGCGCTTCCGGTGCTCGGCAAAGGCGCAGTGGAAGCCGCCATTCACGCCCGTAAGCACCGACCGATACTCATGGTCGACATCGCAGTGCCGCGCGACATCGAGCCGGAAGTCGGCACCCTGCCCGACGTGTACCTGTACTCCATCGACGATCTAACCGAGATTATCGAATCGAACATGCGCGATCGACAACGCGCGGCGGAATCGGCCGAGACACTGATACTCGATGGCAGTGACCAGTATTCCCGGGAGCGCCGCATTCGCGCGGGACAGCAACTGGTGCGCGATTTTCGAACCCATGGAGAAACGTTGCAAATTCAGGAACTGCAGCGCGCCCGAGCGCGGCTCTCCAGTGGGGCGGATCCCACCGAGGTCCTCGACGAGCTGGCCCGCAGCCTGACCAACAAGCTACTGCACCAACCCACCGTGGCGATCCGCGACGCAACCGCATCGGACCGCAGTGACGTACTCGATCTGATTCGAACGCTGTATCAGATCGACCCTGACTGAGCGTAGCGAAGCCATGGACCTCTCAGCCTCGATGCTCGCCAAGCTCGACGATCTCGACGACCGTTATCACGAGTTGTCCGGCCTGCTGGCGGATCCCGAAACCGTGACCGACCGGGATCGATTCACCGCGTTGTCCAAAGAGCTTTCGGAAATCGAGCCCGTCATACGCTGTTTTCAGGATCTCAGGAGGCTTGACGAGGAACTTGCAGACGCCGCCAGCCTGCTCGACGACGACGATCCGGAAATGCGTGAACTCGCCCGGGACGACGCGGGCCGGCTGAAGCGGGAACTCGATACCGGCCAGGAACGACTGAAGCGCCTGTTGCTGCCCCGGAACCCGAATGACGCATCGAACGTGTTTCTCGAGATCCGCGCCGGCACTGGCGGCGACGAAGCCGCGTTGTTTGCCGGCGACCTGTTCCGCATGTACGGACGTTACGCCGAAGCGCTGAAGTGGCACCTGGAGATCGTCAGCTCGCGACCCGGCGAGCACGGCGGCTACAAGGAAATCATCAGCCGCATCGATGGCGCGAACGTCTACGGTCGGTTGAAGTTCGAATCCGGCGCGCACCGGGTGCAACGCGTACCGGAAACCGAATCCCAGGGACGGATTCACACCTCGGCGTGCACGGTGGCCGTGCTGCCCGAAGTTGAAGCGATCAATGAAATCGAGTTGAACAAAGCCGACATCCGGGTCGATACGTTCCGCGCCTCCGGCGCCGGCGGCCAGCACGTCAACAAGACCGATTCGGCGATCCGGTTGACGCACATGCCGTCTGGAATCGTGGTGGAATGCCAGGACCAGCGCTCCCAGCACAAAAATCGGGCCCGTGCCATGGCATTGCTGCAAGCCAAGCTGCTGGATGCTGCGCAAGCCGAGCAGCAGAGCGAGCAGGCGGAATCCCGTCGTATTTTGGTTGGCTCGGGCGACAGGTCGCAGCGTATCCGCACCTACAATTTTCCGGAGCGACGCATTACCGATCACCGCATCAATCTGACGCTCTACAAGCTGGATGAAGTGCTGGGAGGGGCGATGGATGCCATCATCGAGCCGCTGATACAGGAACACCATGCCGACCAGCTGGCCGCCCTGGGCGATGACTCATGACCGCCTTAGGTGCTCAGGTCACCACCTTAGGCGACTACCTGAACGCCCAGCGACATCTCGATCGAATCGACGCGGATGCCCTGGCGGCACACGTGTTGGAAGTCGGACGGGCGTATCTGTACACCCATCCGGAACGGGATCTCGGCCACGAAGAACTGGCACGCATCGATACGCTGGTCGCCCAGCGTGCGGCGGGGACGCCATTAGCGTATCTGACGGGCCACAAGGAATTCTGGAGCCTCACGCTGGAGGTCGACACCCGCGTGCTGATCCCGCGCCCGGAGACCGAACTACTGGTGGAAGCGGCCCTGACCCGGCTCAAAGACGGTGCCCGAATTCTCGACCTCGGCACCGGCAGCGGCGCCATTGCGTTAGCGCTTGCGGTGGAGCGACCGGACTGCTCAATCACAGCCACCGAACACGACCCCGGCGCATTGGCCGTGGCCCGACGCAACGCCGCCCGTCACGGCTGCGATATCAGGTTCCTGCAGTGCGACTGGTTTGGCGACCTCGACCGCCAGTTCGAGGTCATCCTCAGCAACCCACCCTACATCGCCGCCGCCGACCCACATCTGGATTCCCTGAGTTGCGAACCGCGCAAGGCGTTGATCAGCGGCGCCGACGGCCTCGACGATCTACGCATTATCGTCGGCGCGGCCCCGAATCATCTGACCCACCAGGGTTGGCTGCTGGTCGAACACGGTTGGGACCAGGCCAAGCGTGTGCGCGACCTGTTCCGCGACGCGGGGTTCACGGCGCTCGAAACGCGCCGCGACCCGGCCGGTCACGAGCGGATCACCGCGGGGCAAATACGATGAATGATGAGCAACTGCTGCGCTACAGCCGGCAAATCATGCTGCCGCAAATCGACGTGGCCGGGCAGGAACGCCTGCTGGCCGCCCACGTACTGATTGTCGGCCTGGGCGGCCTGGGTTCGCCGGCGGCATTGTATCTCGCGGCCGCCGGCGTCGGCCGGTTGAGCCTGGCGGATGACGATCAGGTCGATCTGTCCAACCTGCAACGGCAGATTGTGCATGGCCACGACGACGTGGGCGTTGCAAAAGTTCGCTCGGCGGCACGCAGCATCGGTGCAATCAACCCCGACACGACGCTCGATCTGATCGAAACACGGATGGACGGCGCACATCTGATGGAGCGCGTTGCCGACGCGGACCTGGTGCTGGATGCGAGCGACAATTTCGACACCCGCTACCAGCTCAACGACGCCTGTTTCGGAGCCGGAGTACCCCTGGTGTCCGGTGCCGCGATTCGAATGGAAGGTCAGATCAGCGTATTCGACCCGCGCGTCGAAGCCTCGCCCTGCTACCGCTGCCTCTACCCTGAAGCGGACGACGATTCAGCGCTGAACTGCTCTGAGAATGGGGTCGCCGCGCCGCTGGTGGGCATCATCGGCAGCATGCAGGCCATGGAAGCGCTGAAGGTGATCACCGGAATTGGCGATGCACTGGTTGGCAAGGTGCTGTATCTGGACGCATCGCGCATGGAGTGGCAGTCGTTGAACCTGTCACGCCGTCCCGGCTGTGCGGTACACGTCTGACGAACCCTCCAGACCCATCATCAATCGCTGCGCCAGCGGCCCCTTGACCACACCGGTGTGCGCCGGTCCGCCAAGATCGGCGATTTGAGTGACCTCAATGCCGACCAGCCCGCAGGGGTTGATGCGTTGGAAAGGTGCGAGATCCATGTCTACGTTCAGGCTCAGGCCATGGTAGGAACGACCGTGGCGAATCCGCAGGCCCAGTGCCGCAATCTTTGCCCCGTCCACGTACACCCCCGGGGCATCGGCGCGTGCGGCACCGTGAATCCCGTACTGCGCGAGCAGCTCCACAATGCTTTGCTCGATGATCGTGACCAGGGTGCGCGGACCCAGGCCCGCACGCTTCAGATCGATCAGCAGATAGCCCACCAGCTGGCCCGGTCCGTGATAGGTGATCTGTCCGCCCCGATCGGATTGCACCACAGGAATGTCCCCGGCATCCAGAAGATGCTCGGCACGTCCCGCCTGTCCCTGAGTAAACACCGGATCGTGTTCCGTCCACCACAGTTCGTCGTCGGTATCCACCGTGCGTTGCAACGTGAACTGGCGCATCGCTTCGAACGTCGCAGAATAGTCGGTACGACCCAGATCGCGCACGCGAATCGGCATCACAGCACCAGTCGCACCGCAGCGTACGTCTGCAGGTCGGCGTGCAGACGTTTCAACTGCGCTTCGCCGGTTGCGCGAATCGTAATGGTCACCGACGCGTAGTTTCCCTCACGGCTGTTGCGCACCCGCACCTGGGCAAGCGTCACCTCCGGTGCGTGCCGCCGAGTCACTTCGACTACTTTCGTGATGAAATCCGCGCGATTTTCGCCCACGATCTTGATGGGATAGTCGCAGGGGAACTCGATGCGCGGCGATTGCTGATCACTCATCCGACTCGTCATCCGACTCCTCACCTGAACAGGCCGCTGAAGAACAGATAGAGCGCGTGCCAGAGTCGCTTGAAGAAGCCGGCCGCGGCAACCGCCTCCAGCGCAACCAGCGGCGCTTCGAACACCACCTCATCGTCCAGCGTGACGCGCAGCGCGCCTAACTCCTGGCCCGGCTCGAGCGGAGCTTCGATCACCCGCGCGATGTCGGTTTCAGCCTTGAGGTCATCATAGCGGCCCCGAGGGATGGTCACGTACACCAGGTCGGTGACGCCGAGTTTTACCGTATCGACGGCGCCATACCAGACTTCGCTCTGCTTGAGCATAACGTTGGCGTCGTACAGCTTCTGAGTCTGGAAATATCTGAACCCGTACTTCAACAGCTTCTGCGTCTCGCGCATCCGCGCCTCGTCGCTGGTGGTACCCATGACCACCGTAATCAGTCGCATGCCATCGCGTAACGCCGAGGCGACCAGGCAATATCCTGCTTCCTTGGTGTATCCAGTCTTCACGCCATCCACGGTGCGATCGCGCCAAAGCAATCGATTCCGGTTGGGCTGCTCGATATCGTTAAACGTGAACGATCGTTCAGCATATGACGCATAGTGTTCCGGGTAGCGTCTGATCAGTGCCCGGGTCAGCGTCGCCAGGTCCCGAACTGACGTGTAGTGGCCTTCGTCTGGCAGCCCGGTCGCGTTCTGAAAATGACTCGCGTACATGCCCAACGCTTGCGCCTGCTGGTTCATCATCTCCGCAAAGGCGGTTTCGGTCCCCGCGATGTACTCGGCGACCGCCACGCTGGCATCGTTGCCGGACTGAACCACGATGCCTTTCAACAGCTCGCCCAATGTAACCGTAGTGCCTTCCCGAACGAACATTCGCGATCCGGGAGTACGCCAGGCGGCGACACTGATCGGCACGTCATCGGTAATCGAGATCCGTCCCGCGGCGAGTTCGGCGGCGGCAACAAAACTGGTCATGATCTTGGTCAGACTGGCCGGGGGCAGCGTGGCGTCCATTTCCTGGCCGGCCAGGACGCGCTCGGTGTCGGCATCGATCAGCAGATAGCCGGTGGCGTCGATTGCCGGCGGCTCCGGGATGATGTTTTGTGCCGCCGCCACGCTGCTCAGCAGCAGCAGGCCGCACAGGAAGATCCGCAAAGGCATTAACTGTTCGTCCATCGTCGGGGTGATCCGGGTGATCCGGGTGGTCGATGAGCGCGGCATTCTACCATTCACGCAACGGCGCAGAGCCTGGTTCGGATCATCGTGACTCGCGAACGATCAGCGGCATTCCAAGCTGGGCTGTGACGATCAACGCCTGCAATCGGGTGGCTTCACGCATGTGCGCAACCGGCCCTATGCGGACTCTGAAGAGGTAATCATCGGCGCTGCGATCAATGTGCACGGTCGGCCCGACCAGTGGGGTCAGATCGTCGTGCAATCGCTCCGCACCTTCACGCTTCAAGAACGCACCCGCCTGGAGAAAGATCGCTCCGTCCGTCGCAAGGTTCGCCGCAAGGTTCGCCGCAACCGGCTCCGCGCCATCCGGCTGCCGCGGTGGGGGCTCCATGGGAACCGGCGCGGGTTCAGGCACCCGTTCACGCAAGAGCGGTTCGGGTTGCAGCAGTTCGACGTGCACCCGCGCCGTACCCGCATCCACAAAATCGAGTTTGACGGCCGCCGCATAGGACAGATCGATGATTCGCTCATCATGGAACGGTCCCCGATCGTTTACCCGGACCACGGTACTGCGACCATTCTGAAGGTTCGTTACCCGCAAGTAGCTCGGTAGCGGCAGGCTCCGGTGCGCGGCGGTCAGCGCGAACATATCGTATGGTTCGCCGCTGGACGTCGGCCGGTCCTGAAATTTCAGGCCATACCATGAAGCCCTGCCGGTGGCAGAGTAGTCCCGGGGGTCGTCCATGACGCGATAGGTCTTGCCGAACACCACATACGGCGAGTGGTTGCCATAACGGCTGTGCGGCTCGACACGGGGTATGGGATCGGGCAAGGCGGCGAGCTCCGGGTGCGTTTCCCGAGGTCCCCGATCAGCTTCGGGGCCTGAATCTCTGCTGCTGGTACACGCAACCGACAGCAGTAGCACGCCCAACAGCAGGGTCGCCCGCAACTGATGGATCATTCCGATGCTACCGTCGCATTCGCAGATGCCATCGTGGCATCTTTGCTGACCGTCTCGGCAATCGCATTCCCAAGCTGCACGACCGCGAGCGCATACAGGCGGCTGCGGTTGTAGCGGGTGATCACATAGAAGTTGTGCAAGCCAAGCCAGTACTGGGGACCTTCTTCGGTCTCCATTCGAAATAGCGCTGCAGGCGTGTCCTCGGCCAGATCCTCCGACATATCAGGGATGCGCACGCCCATGGCACGCAGTTCCCCCACGCTGTATTTCAACTTCAGTGACGCGTTGGCCACGCCTTCGGGTACCTCCGCCGATGTCTGAACCGGCAGGACCGCAATCCCGCCACCGCGCCAACCGTGGCGGTGAAAGTAGTTTCCGACGCTGCCGATCGCGTCACTGGGACTGTTCCAGATGTCTCGTACGCCGTCGCCGTCAAAGTCGACCGCGTACGCCCGGAAACTGGATGGAATGAACTGACCGTAGCCCATCGCGCCCGCGTACGAGCCCGTCAACTCCCTCGGATTCTTATCTTCTTCGCGTGCCAGCAGAAGAAACTCGGTCAGCTCGTTGCGGAAGAATTTGCTGCGCGGTGGGTAATCAAAGCTCAGCGTCGCCAGGGCATCCAACACCCGATAGCTACCGGCGTTGCGGCCGTAGCGGGTTTCGACGCCGATGACGGCGACAATGATCCTGGGATCGACCTCGAACTCCACCGCCGCGCGACTGAGCACCTCCTCATTCTCACGCCAGAACGCCGCACCCTGGGCGATCCGATCCGGCGTCAGAAAGATGGCGCGGTACTCATGCCATGGCTTGACGCGCTCGGCAGGACGAGAAATAGCGTCGAGGACACTCTGCTTGCGACGCGCTTCGGCGAACAGCGCCATCAGCGCTTCCGGGTCGAAGCCGTGCGCCGCAGCCGTCTCTGAGACGTACGCCCGGACATCGTCGCGATTCCCATAGTCGGCAGCAGCGGGTTCGTAAAGCAGCACGCCTGCAACCAGCGCTCCGACTACACTCAATCCCACCGCCACGCGCATCAGCATCATCCTTGTTACCAACCGCGATGGGTGTGAATGGCCATCACGATACCAAAGCCCGCCATCAGCGTGATGGCCGATGTGCCACCGTAACTGACCAGAGGCAACGGGATACCTACCACGGGCAGCAGCCCGCAGACCATCGCGATGTTAACAAAAACGTAGGCGAAGAAAGTCAGCGTCAATCCGCCAACGACGAGGCGACCGAAAGTGTTCGGCGCCTGGGTCGCAATGTACAGGCCCCTGGAAATCACCACCAGATAGGCCAGCAGCAACGCCGCAACCCCGACCAGGCCCAACTCTTCGCCAACCACTGCAATGATGAAGTCGGTTTGACTCTCCGGCAGGAACTCGAGGTGCGATTGGGTGCCTTCGAACAGGCCCTTGCCAAACACCCCACCCGAGCCGATTGCGGTCTTCGACTGGATGATGTTCCAGCCCGCGCCCAATGGATCACGTTCCGGATCAAACAGCGTCAGCACCCGCTCTTGCTGATAGTCCTTGAGGAACAACCACAGTCCCGGAGCCACCAGTGCCGCGCTGAGCACGGCCAGGCCGATCCAGCGCCAGGAGACCCCCGACAGAACGACCACGCTTAAGCCCGCTGCGCTCACCAGCAACCCCGTACCGAGATCGGGTTGAATGATGACCAATCCCGCGGGCAGCGCGATCAAGGCCAACGAAACGACGAGATGTTTGAACCGCGGCGGCAGGGCCCGGTCGTTCAGATACCAGCCCAGCATCAGCGGCACAGCGATCTTCATCAGTTCGGACGGCTGAAAGCGCGGCAGTCCTGGGAGGTCCAGCCAGCGTTGCGAACCCTTCACCCTCACACCCACCAGCAGCACGGCAACCAGCAGCCCGATGCCCAGCACGTACAGGACCGGAGCCCACCGCAGATAAAATCGCGGGTCGAATTGTGCGGCGACCAGCATCGCCACTACCGCCATTCCCATGCGGATCAACTGCGCAGAAAACACCGTCTGGTCACGATCGACGGCGCTGTACAACACCACCAGGCCGTAAGCCATGATCAGCAGCAACACCAGCAGCAACGGCGGGTCCAGATGCCACCGATAAAGCGACCGTTGACGCACCAGTCCCGCCCCGCTCGGCAGGCTGCGTACGAAATCCTGATTACTCATTTCAGCGCCAGCTGCGGGAGCAGATAGGCGTCAATGACTTCGCGCGCAACCGGTCCCGCAACGGAACTTCCGCCGCCGCCGTTCTCGACCAGCACCGACAGCGCAATCTGCGGATCATCGGCCGGCGCGAAGGCGATAAACCAGGCGTGCTTTCGCTGATACTCTTCCAATTCCTCTTCGTCGTACTCTTCGCCCTGACGAATTTCTACGACCTGCACGGTCCCCGACTTACCCGCCATCCGATAGTTGATGTTGCGGCCGATGTAGGCCCAGGCGGTACCGTTCTGACCAAACCCCCGATTTCCGCGATGCACCACAGCTTCCATCGCGTCGATCAGACGCTCCCAATCCTCCGCTTCGATTCCCGCCACATCGGGTAACGGCGGCGGTGGATCGAACTCGATGGGTGGGTCCTCTCCCTCCTGGTATATTCGCGGCCGAATCCAGCGTCCCCGGTTGGCGAGCACGGTCGCGACCGTCGCCAGCTGCAACGGCGTGACCAATAAATCTCCCTGGCCAATGCTGATATTTACGTTGTCCCCCGGATACCACGGCTCACCTTTTGCGCCGTACTTCCACAAGGGATCCGGCAACAGACCGTCACTGGCTTGTGCGATGTCGATTGCGGTGTTCTGACCATAACCAAACTGGGCCGCAAATTGGACGAAGTCATCGATATCCATGCGGCTGCCCATGTCATAGAAGTAGACATTGGACGAACGATAAATCGCGCGGTACAGATCCACCACGCCCTGGCCTCCGCTGTTGTTCTTGCGCCAACTCCAATCACGGTAGATTCGATCCTGCCCCGGCAGCCGAAACGTGCCGCGGTCCACGATGGTCTCCTCCCAACTGGTCACGCCGAGGCTTAGAGCTGCCAGCGCAACAATGGGTTTGAATGTGGACCCGGGCGCGTACTGACCATTGATCGCTCGATTGAACAGCGGGGTCGAACGCGCGCCGCTAAGGGCTGCGTACTGTTCCGTGGTCATGCCCGTGACAAACAGATTGGGGTCGTAGCTCGGGCTGGACACCATTGCGAGCACGCCGCCCGTTCGCGGGTCAATGGCCACCACCGAGCCCCGGCGGTCGCCCAACGCGGTCTGCGCTGCAATCTGCAATCCAACGTCGAGGGTCAGAACAATGTTCTTCCCGGCCAGGGGCGGTTCCGTGTCGAGCACCGAGCGAACGCGGCCACGCGCGTCGATCTCCGCATGCCGATAGCCAACCTCGCCGTGCAGCGAGCGCTCGTAGAAGCGCTCCACGCCGCGCTTGCCGACGAATTCAGTGGCGCTGTAGCTGACCGGATCGAGGTTGACCAGATCTTCTACGGTGACCCGTCGCACCGAACCCACCACATGCGCCATCAACGCGCCGAACGGGTAATGCCGGACCAGCTTGTCCTGAACCTCGACGCCGGGCAGGCGGTAACGATTGACGGCCAACGTCGCAATCTCAGTTTCGCTGAGTACCACCTTCAGCGGTATCGCCTCGAAGGGTCGGCGCGCCCGCGCGGTCCGTTTCGCGAACCCTTCGAGATCACGATCGGTAAGCTCGACGAGCGCACCAAGCTGCGTGAGCAGAACACCCAGGTCCGCAACCCGCTCGGTGACCACGGAAAGGGTGAACACCGGCTGATTGTCCGCCAGCAACTCACCGTTGCGATCGAAAATCAGGCCCCGTGGTGGGGCAATGGGCTGCACCTGAATGCGGTTTTCGTCCGAGCGCGTGCGGTACTGCTGATATTCGACAACCTGCAGCTGAACCAGCCGTAACAGCAGAATGCCGAGGGCAAGCAGCACCACGACGAACATCCCCAGCGCGCGACGGGTGAACGCTCGCTGCTCTCGAGGAAGGTCCTTCAGCTGGGTCGATTCCGCCATTGCTCAATTCTAACGGGAGACATCAATCACGGTGATAGGGGTGTCCATGCAACAGGGTCCAGGCTCGGTAGATCTGCTCAGCCACCATCACCCGCACCAGGCCATGTGGCAGGGTGTGCTGCGACAACGACCAGCTTTTATCCGCGCGCGCCTTGCAGGAAGCCGAGAGGCCGTCCGGGCCGCCCACCAGCAGCGCCACATCAACGCCCAACTGCCGCCAACGTTCCAGTTCATGCGCAAGCTCCCTGCTGGTCCAGGCGGTGCCGGCCTCGTCCAGCGCAACCACGTACTCGCCCTGCGCCACCCGGCTGAGCAACCGCTCCCCCTCCTCACGGATGCGTCGGGCCGCATCGCCACGCCCGCGTGACACCGGAATCTCTTCCAGCAGCACGGCGTTTTCACGGGGCAGTCGCTTGACATAAGTTGCAAAGCCTTCATTTACCCACCCGGGCAGCCGCGTACCAACCGAGAGTATTCGTATCTTCATGTCCGGTCAGCGCGATCTCAGAACCGGTGGGTCAAACAGTCGATTCCGCGCTCGGCAACTCAGACCAGAGCCGTTCCAGATCGTAGAAAGCCCTGGATTCCGGACGCATCACGTGGACGACAACGTCTCCGAGATCCAACAGAACCCAGTCGAGCGCCTCTCGTCCTTCCACGCCAATCGGCGGATTGCCTTCCGCTTTGGAGGACTCGACGACTCGGTCTACGAGGGATTTAACGTGGCGGTTGGAGGTTCCGCTGGCGATGACCATGTAGTCTGTAAAACTGCACGCGCCGGTGACATTCAACGCGACGATATCGCGCGCTTTGCGGTCTTCGAGCACCTGGACGACATGGTTCTTCAAACTTTCAGGTGAAATCAAATAGGCTGACCTGCGTAGAGTTGATGCTGCCTAATATATGACCAGACGGCCGCCGGGAGCAAACGCGCGGTATCCTTCTTTCGGGCAAGTTTCGCGCGGATCTCAGTCGCCGAGATATCCAGCATGTCCGCCTCCAGAATCACCAGACCACCCGCCGCCTTTCCAGAGAGTTCTCCGGGTTGCGCAACGCCGTAGCGAGTGATCATCGAACTGAGCGTCGGCGATGGCCGGCCTGCCGCTCCGGGTCGTCTGAACACCGCAAGATGCCCAAGCTCGATCAACTGTCGCCAGTCTTTCCAGGTCTCCAGGTCGAGGAACGCATCCCAACCGAGACACCAGACCAACGCTTGCGCAGATCCCCGCTCCTGGCGCAGCTCTGCCAGGGTATCGACGGTAAACGACGATGCCCCTCCGATGCGCCGAATCTCGCGATTGTCCGCGCGCAACCCGCGCCGGCCACGGGTTGCACGGGTGAGCATCTGCCAGCGATGCTCAATCGTCGCGCTCGGGCTGGATCTGTGCGGCGGTCGAGCCGTAAGGATCAACCGAACTTCGCTCAAGTTCAGCACCCTGCGCACCTGTTCCGCCGCATGCAGGTGGCCACGGTGAATCGGGTCGAACGTCCCGCCAAACAGACCGATCAACGATGCCGGATCTCGCCATTGCCCAGCACGACAAACTTCTCGGTCGTCAGGCCTTCCAACCCCACCGGGCCGCGAACGTGCAGCTTGTCGGTCGAGATTCCTATCTCCGCACCGAGGCCAAACTCGAATCCATCGGCAAACTGAGTGGACGTGTTGACCATGACGGACGCCGAATCCACTTCTTTCAGGAAGCGTCGATTGTTGGCGTAGTCACTGCCCACAATGACATCGGTATGCTGCGAACCGTAAGTATTGATGTGTTCGATCGCTTCGTCGAGGCCCGCGACCGTTCGTATCGCAAGAATCGGTCCAAGGTACTCGGTGGTCCAGTCCTCCTCATTCGCCGCGCCAATATCGGGCAGCACCGCGCAGGTCTTTTCGCAGCCCCGCAATTCGACTCCCGCCTGTCCGAATCGTGCCGCGAGCACCGGCAGCACCGTGGGCGCCATCGCAGCACTGACCAGCAGCGTTTCCAGCGCGTTGCACACCGCGTACTTTTCGGTCTTCGAATTCACCGCGATGGCCACGGCCATGTCGGGGTCGGCGCTGTCATCGATGTATACATGGCAGACGCCCTCGAGGTGTTTGATCACCGGGATGGACGACGTGGCGACCCGTTCGATCAGCCCTTTCCCGCCGCGGGGCACCAGCACATCGACGTACTCAGTCAGCTTGAGCAGTTCACCCACCGCTGCACGATCGGCAGTCTGCACCAGATGCACCGCCCCAACGGGCAGTTCCGCCGCGACGAGCCCCTGCTCTATACAGGCCGCAAGGGCCTGGTTCGAGCGAATGGCTTCGGACCCACCGCGCAGGATGCAGGCGTTCCCGGACTTGAGACACAGGCTGGCCGCATCGATCGTCACGTTCGGGCGCGACTCGTAAATGATGCCGATCACCCCGAGCGGCACGCGCATGCGCCCCACCTGCAGACCCGACGGCCGGTAATCGAGACCCCTGATCGCGCCGACCGGATCCGGCAAGGCCACAACCTCGCGGACCCCTTCGATCATCCGGTCAATCGTGCGATCGTCCAGAATCAGGCGGTCCAGCAGCGGCTGCGCCAGGCCATCGGATCTGGCCGCCTCGAGATCCAGCGCGTTCGCTTCGACCAGCGCGCCACGCGCCGCATCCAAGGCCTCCGCCATGGCCAGCAGCGCATTCGTTTTGGTCGCCGAACTGGCCGCCGCAATCACGCGCGATGCCGCACGCGCTGCGCGCCCCACGTCCAGCATGTATGCGGGAATGTCCTTCATCGTTCAACTTCCTTTCATGTTCGCCACCAGACGCTTCAACTCCGCCAGGCGCTCGCGCGGCAACTGCATCTGCAACAAGCTCTGTTTGATCTCCGGCTCGATGGGCAGCAAGTCGGCAAGCGCCCAGCTCACCGACCGCGCATCGCCGAAATCGACATCCAGCGCGAGTTTTTTGACCATCGGATGTTCCATGAGCTGGCGGAGGATATCGACCAGCGATTCGTAGTCGGTCGAAAACTCCTGCACCCGCTCTTCGGGCAGGAACTCTACCTCACCCATCAGCAGGTGATCATTGCGCTCGTGGGTATCGAGGACCCTGAATTTCGGCCCGCCCGCCGTGATGATACCGAGCATGCCTCCGGCGACTTCACTGAAGTCGACGATGGTCGCATAGGTGCCGATACCGAACAGTTTGGGTTGCGAGGCTTGTCGCTCGGTGCGCGCTTCGACACCCTCTCTGATCAGCACCACGCCGAATCCCGACTGTTCCTTGAGGCAGCGGCTGACCATGTCGACGTAACGCGGCTCGAAGATCTTCAGCGGCAGCCGCCCGCCATTGAAGAGCACGGTCCGAAGCGGGAACAAAGGTATTTCCTGAATGGTCGACGGTTCGGGCTGCATGGTCGTTTCGTGCCTCCTGCCACAGCCAGGAACAATAGCATCGAGCCAGTGTAGTGCGCCGTAAGTATAACGACGCACTACACTGGCCGACGTCCCATGGGCTTCCCGGTTAGACTGGCGCCACGTCGAACGGTCGGTGAACCCGTGGATCTCGCACAACTGGTTTTTCTCGCCCTGGTACAGGGACTGACCGAATTCCTCCCCATCTCCAGCTCCGCCCACCTTATTCTGCCGGCGAAGCTCTGGGGTTGGTCGGATCAGGGGCTTGCCTTCGACATCGGCGTACACCTCGGCTCGCTGCTGGCAGTGATGTGGTACTTCCGCGACCCGCTTCGAGCGCTGCTGGCCAGCCTGACGCGATTTATTGGCAATGGAACCCGGGACCCGCACACTGCACTGCTGGGTCACCTGATCATCGCCACCCTGCCAATCGTGATCGTTGGGGCCTTCGCGAAGGACTGGGTCAGCGTAGACGCGCGCTCGATCGTAGTAATCGCGACGGCTACCGGGGCGTTCGGCCTGCTCCTGTGGTTTGCCGATCGACGGGCGGCCAGGAATCCGCGGCGCAGCGAGCTGCAGTTGCGCTGGCAGGACGCGCTGATCATCGGCTGTTTTCAGGTGCTGGCGGTTATTCCCGGTACTTCGCGTTCAGGCATCACGATGACCGCGGGACTGCTGTTGAATCTTTCCCGCGAAGCCACAGCGCGGTTCTCATTTCTGCTATCGGTCCCTACGATCCTGGGCGCAGCGACGCTCGCATCGCTGGACGCGCTGCACATCGGCACGCGCTTAGCCTGGTCTGACATCGTGCTGGGCCTGCTGGTCTCCGCGATGGCGGCGTACGTCTGCATTCACCTTTTCATCAGGTTGATCGAGCGCATTGGCATGACCCCGTTCGTGATCTACCGGGTGCTGCTGAGCCTGGTGCTGTTCGGGGTCGCGTTCGGCGGAAGCTAAAACGGGATGTCGTCGTCCAGGTCGTCGCCCATATCGTCTGCGGGTGCCGAAACCGGCGCTGAAGCCGGTGCCGACCCACCGCGCTGGGAGGACTGGAAGTCATCGTCCGAGCGCTGCCCATCGTAACCCCCGCCGCGGCTGTCGAGCATCTGCATATCGTTGGCAATGATCTCGGTCGTGTACCGGTCTTGGCCTTCCTTGTCTTGCCATTTGCGGGATTGAATTCGACCTTCGATATAGACCTTGCTGCCCTTGCGCAGGTATTCGCCGGCAACCTCGGCAAGTCGAGCAAAGCAGACCACGTTGTGCCACTCGGTGCGCTCCTGTTGCTCGCCGGTCTGCTTGTCACGCCAGGAATCCGAAGTGGCCAGGCTGAAACGGGTCACCGCAGCACCTCCCTGGGTGTGGCGGATCTCCGGATCACGTCCGAGGTTGCCGATTAGAATCGCCTTGTTTACGCCGCGTGCCATGATGTGTCTCGTCTTCCAAGCGGGTGTACGCCGTTTGCGCAGTTTAGCGTAACGACCGCAGCCGCGGGTAGCGAAACGCACCGCCCGAGCATCCAATGGTGCTTCCGGCTGACATCGAATGGCGCACATCACTGCAAATGGGAAGCCTCTGACAAGAGGCTCCCTGGTCAGAGTTGCCGAGCGTCGGCCGAGCGAGTAGCTTTGAAGGTTTTACCCTCGGGCTCTTACCCATTGGACTACATCCGCCTGCGCGGCGCGCGCACCCACAATCTCAAGAACTTCGACTTGACGATCCCGCGCAACCAGTTGGTGGTGATTACCGGATTGTCCGGATCCGGCAAGTCGTCGCTCGCCTTCGATACGCTGTATGCCGAAGGTCAGCGGCGCTACGTCGAATCGCTGTCCGCGTACGCCCGGCAGTTCCTGTCGATAATGGAAAAACCCGACATCGACCACATCGAGGGCTTATCGCCGGCGATCTCGATCGAACAGAAATCGACGTCCCATAACCCACGCTCGACCGTCGGGACCATCACCGAGATCTACGATTACCTGCGCTTGCTGTTCGCCCGGGTGGGCGAGCCGCGCTGTCCCCACCACGATCTACCGCTGGACGCCCAGACCGTCAGTCAGATGGTGGATCTGGCACTTGCACTGCCCCAAGACGAACGGATCATGGTGCTGGCACCGATTGTCGTCGAGCGCAAGGGTGAGCATCAGCACGTGTTCAAGGAGCTGGTGTCGAACGGATTCATCCGCGCCCGAATCGATGGCATCGTCACCGATCTCGACCATCCGCCCGACCTGGACAAGAACAAGAAGCACTCCATCGATGCCGTAATCGACCGGTTGCGGGTGCGTCCGGATGTCCAGCAACGCCTTGCGGAGTCCTTCGAAACGGCCCTCGATCTCGCTGATGGCGTTGCGCGGGTGGCCTTCATTGATGCTCCGGAGCGGGAGTCGATGACCTTCTCCGCGCGCTTCGCCTGTCCCCAGTGCGGCTACAGCATCAACGAGCTGGAGCCCCGCATGTTTTCCTTCAACAACCCGGCTGGCGCGTGCCCCGGGTGCGATGGGCTGGGGGTGAAACAGTTCGTCGATGCCGAACGCGTCATTGAGGACGATGCGCTGAGTCTTGCGGAAGGCGCCATCCGTGGCTGGGATCGCCGCAACGTGTATTACTTTCACATGCTCTCTTCCCTGGCGAAGCACTACGAATTCGATGTCGAAACCCCGTTCAAAAGGCTGAAGAAGGCGCAACGCAACGCGATCCTGTTCGGCAGCGATCAGGAGCGCATCGACTTCAGTTACGTCAATGACCGCGGTGACGTGATTCAGCGCCGTCACCGCTTCGAGGGGGTGATTCCGAACATGGAGCGGCGCTACAAGGAGACCGACTCCAGCATGGTTCGGGAGAACCTGCAGCGCTTCCTGACGGTGCGTGATTGCCCGACCTGTGGCGGCACGCGCTTGCGCGAGGAGTCCCGGCACGTGTTCATCGATGGTACAGCACTGCCCAGCCTCACCGATCGATCCATCGAAGACAGTCTGAGCTACTTCACAGGTCTGGACTTGCCCGGGCGCCGTGGTGAGATCGCGGAGAAGATTCTCAAAGAGATCTGCGCGCGTCTGCAGTTTCTGGTGGACGTCGGGCTCAACTACCTGACGCTGAACCGCAGTGCGGATACGCTATCCGGCGGCGAAGCGCAGCGAATCCGATTGGCAAGTCAGATCGGCGCGGGTCTGGTGGGAGTGATGTACATCCTCGACGAACCGTCCATCGGCCTGCACCAGCGCGACAATGCACGGCTCCTGCGAACGCTCATGAATCTGCGCGATCTCGGCAACTCCGTGTTGGTGGTGGAGCACGACGAGGAAGCCATCCGCAGCGCCGACCACATCATCGACCTCGGCCCCGGCGCCGGCGTGCACGGTGGCGAGATCGTGGCCGAGGGATGTCTCGACACGATCCTCGAAACCAGCGAATCGATCACGGGCCAGTATCTGTCCGGAAAACTACGGATCGAAATTCCTGCAAAACGGGTGCCCGTCAACCGGGACAAACTGGTACACGTAACCGGCGCCCGTGGGAACAACTTGCGCAGCATCGACGTCGAGATTCCGATCGGGTTGTTCACCTGCGTGACCGGTGTCTCGGGCTCGGGCAAATCTACGCTGATTAATCAGACGCTCTACCCCGTGGCGTCGCGTAAGCTGAACAAATCCAGCTCCCTCACGGCCGCGGAGCACGACGAGATCAAGGGACTGGAACACATCGACAAGGTCATCGCCATCGATCAGAGTCCGATCGGCCGCACGCCGCGCTCGAATCCCGCCACCTACACGGGGTTGTTTACGCCGATTCGGGAGTTGTTCGCGCAGACCCAGGAAGCCCGGGCACGCGGCTACAAGCCCGGCCGCTTCAGCTTCAATGTGAAGGGCGGGCGTTGCGAAGCCTGTCAGGGCGACGGCGTAATCAAGGTCGAGATGCACTTTCTGCCAGACATCTATGTCCCCTGCGACGTCTGCAGCACCAAACGCTACAACCGGGAAACGCTGGATGTCCGCTACAAGCAGAAGAACATCAGCGAAGTGTTGAACATGACCGTGGAAGAAGCACGCGAGTTCTTCGATGCGATACCCATGATCTCGCGCAAGCTGCAGACCTTGATTGACGTCGGCTTGTCCTACATCCACCTGGGTCAGAGCGCGACGACCCTGTCAGGCGGCGAGGCGCAGCGCGTCAAGTTGTCCCGCGAGTTATCGAAGCGTGACACCGGACAGACCCTCTACATGCTGGATGAGCCGACAACCGGTCTGCATTTTCACGACATCAAGCAACTGCTGGAGGTGCTCCACCGGCTGCGGGACCAGGGCAACACGATCGTCGTGATCGAGCACAACCTGGACGTCATCAAGACGGCGGACTGGATCATCGATCTGGGTCCCGAAGGCGGTGCAGGCGGCGGCCGAGTCGTGGCTACGGGCACCCCGGAGCAACTGGCGCGGAAACGTAAATCCTATACCGGGCAGTTTCTGAAGGCTCATCTGTAGCGCGTCGCGATCCTTCCGGAGACCGATCCAAAAAAACAAAGCCAGACGCCTCCATGGAGGCGGTCTGGCTTCTCTACGCGTTCCTGACACCCGAAGGCGCGGAGCATTGTTGTTATGCTTTCTGTTCTTCTTCTTCGGTGCTCGTCAGGACCTCTTCCTGAGGATCTTCCTTCGACGCGTTCAACGCTTCGACATCGTCCAGTTCGTCGGTGGCCGACTCTCGACCGACCAGCTCGACGAACGCCATTTGTGCACTATCGCCAGGACGGTAGCCGCACTTCAAAATACGAGTGTAACCGCCCGGGCGCTCGGAGTAGCGCGGACCCAGATCACTGAACAGCTTACCAACCGCCGCCTTACTACGGGTTCTATCGAAGGCCAAGCGCCGATTCGCGACGCTGTCCTGCTTGGCAAGCGTGATCAATGGTTCAGCGAACCGACGCAGCTCTTTGGCCTTCGGCAAGGTCGTCTTGATGATCTCGTGCTCGATCAACGACACGGCCATGTTGCGGAACATCGCCTGGCGATGCGAACTGGTGCGGTTGAGATGTCGTCCGCTCTTTCGATGACGCATGTTCTTTCCTCTAACGCTGCACGTCACAGCATTCAAACGCGTGCTGCTCTTCGGCACGCTGGGGGCCTGCCACTGTTGTCGACTTAGTCGTCGCTTCTGAGGTTCGCCGGCGGCCAGTTTTCCAGGCGCATGCCCAGCGACAGGCCACGCGAGGCGAGCACGTCCTTGATCTCCGTCAGCGATTTCTTGCCCAGGTTCGGGGTTTTCAGCAGCTCTACTTCGGTGCGCTGAATGAGATCGCCGATGTAGTAGATATTCTCTGCCTTCAAACAGTTCGCGGAACGAACGGTCAGTTCGAGATCGTCCACCGGACGCAACAGGATCGGATCGATTTCCTCTTCCTTCTCCTCCGCTTCGGGTTCGCCTTCGCTCTCGAGATCGACAAATACCGCAAGCTGCTGCTGCAGCACCGTCGCCGCACGGCGAATCGCCTCTTCTGGATCGATCGTGCCGTTGGTCTCGAGATCCAGGATGAGTTTGTCGAGATCGGTACGCTGCTCGACCCGCGCCTTGTCAACGGTGTAGGAGACCCGCCGCATCGGACTGTAGGACGCGTCCAGACGCAGCACGCCAATCGGGCGAGACTCGTCCTCTTCTTCAATTCGATTGTCGACCGGCTCATAGCCACGGCCACGCGTGATCTTCACTTCCATGCGGATTTTACCGTTGTCCGCCAACGTGCAGATCAGGTGGTCCGGGTTGACGATTTCCACATCCTGATTGATCTGGAAGTCGCCAGCGGTAACCTCACCGCCGCCCGATTTGGACAGCGAGATGACGGTTTCCTCGAGATTATGCAGAATCACGGCCACGCCTTTGAGGTTCAGCAGGATGTCAATGACGTCTTCCTGTACGCCTTCTATCGTGCTGTATTCGTGCAACACGCCATCGATCTGGACCTCTGTGATCGCGCACCCTGGCATCGACGACAGCAGAATCCTGCGCAGCGTATTGCCCAACGTGTGTCCAAAGCCGCGCTCGAGTGGCTCGAGGGTCACTCGCGCTCGGGTTGGGGTGATTTCCTCGACATCAATGTGCCGAGGTGTCAAAAACTCTTTTGCCGACTGTGCCATATTCGTATCTCCTTCTTTACCCCTATCAGCTCACGCCGTCTCAAGCGCCGCAGAGCAAAGGTGCTAATTGCTTCAACCGTCGCGCGGCGCTTACTTCGAGTACAGCTCCACAATCAGGCTTTCATTGATTTCGGAAGGCAACTCACTGCGATCCGGCGGACGCTTGAACACGCCCTCCATTTTGTCGCCATCGACGGCGACCCATTCTACCGCTGAACGCTGCGCGGACAGTTGCAACGACGCCTGTATGCGCAGCTGCGATTTCGACTTCTCGCGAACCGCGATTACATCCTCATCACTGACCTGATAGGACGGAATGTTGACCGTTTGACCGTTGACCACAATGGCTTTGTGCGAGACCAGCTGACGCGATTCAGCACGCGTGCAGCCGAAACCCATGCGATAAACAACGTTGTCGAGGCGCGACTCCAGCAATTTCAACAGATTTTCGCCCGTGGCACCCTTCTGCCGATCGGCCCTCTTATAGTAGTTGCGAAACTGCTTTTCCAGCACGCCATACAGACGCCGCACTTTCTGCTTCTCGCGTAATTGAATGGCATAGTCGGAAAGCCGCGTGCGTCGGGCACCGTGCTGCCCCGGCACGACATCCGCCTTGCATTTCGAGTCGAGCGGCCGAACGCCGCTCTTCAGGAACAAATCGGTTCCTTCGCGACGCGACAGCTTGAGTTTGGGTCCTAGGTAACGGGCCATTTTATTCTCTCCTGGCTCAAACGCGCCGGCGCTTGGGCGGCCGGCAGCCGTTGTGCGGAATCGGCGTTACGTCCGCAATGCTGTTGATCTTCAATCCCGAGGCGTTCAACGAGCGAACGGCCGACTCACGACCCGGACCGGGGCCCTTGACGAACACGTCGACGCTCTTCATGCCGAATTCCTGCGCGGCGTTGCACACTCGCTCTGCGGCCACTTGCGCTGCGAACGGGGTGCTCTTACGCGAACCCCGAAATCCCGAACCGCCCGCCGTGGCCCAGCACAGCGTATTACCCTGGCGATCGGTGATGGTGATGATCGTGTTGTTGAACGACGCGTGCACATGGGCCACGCCATCAACGACGGTTTTGTTTGGTTTCTTGCGGCCTGTGTCTGCCATGCCTACCTCTAGTTTATGATCGGGCGACTATTTTCTGATAGGGCGGCGCGGGCCCTTCCGGGTCCGTGCGTTGGTCCGGGTGCGCTGGCCCCGCACCGGAAGTCCCCGGCGATGACGTATGCCCCGGTAACAACCCAGATCCATGAGTCGCTTGATGTTCATCGAAACTTCGCGGCGCAGATCGCCCTCGACGTTGAGCTTGCCCACTTCGCTGCGCAATGCGTCGAGATCAGCTTCATTCAGCTCCTGAATTCTGGTGTCCGGATTCACGCCCGCCGCCACGCACAGCTTTTGCGCGGTGGACCGCCCGACGCCAAAGATGGCGGTCAGCGAGATGATCGCATGCTTGTTGTCAGGGACGTTGATACCGGCAATACGTGCCATGCATGTCGCTCCGTTTGCTAATTCGTGATGTTCCGAGCCGCTGCGGCTGGGCAAAAAAGGGCGCCAAGCTTAACGACAAGTCTCACAGTGTCAATATTCAAACCAGTAACCGCCTCAACCCTGGCGTTGCTTGTGCCGAGGTTCAGCGCTGCAGATGACGCGAACGACACCCCTGCGCTTGACAATCTTGCAGTTCCTGCACATTTTCTTTACTGAAGCTCGTACTTTCACTTTCTTTTGCCTCGTCCTGGAATTCCAGGTTGTGGTGCTCTTTGAACGCGCTCGGGAACTGATGCTTCGTTCGGCATTTGTGGCGCCAAGCCACTGTTCTTTGCGTCAGCGCACCGTCGTGGCGCCAGGTCACTGTTGTGGTGTGAGTTCATCGGCGCCGGCCGTAGCCTTTCAGATTCGATTTCTCCATCAGCTTCGCATACTGCGAAGACATCAAGTGCGACTGCACCTGGGACATGAAGTCCATAGCCACGACTACCACGATCAGCAAGGCGGTTCCGCCCAGCTGAAAGGTCACGTTGAAGAACACGATCATCAACTCCGGCAGGAGGCATACCAGGGTTACGTACAGCGCACCGAACATCGTGAGACGGGTGATGACGTCGTCGATATACTGGGCGGTATGCTGGCCCGGTCTTATCCCCGGCACATACGCACCCTGGCGTTTCAGGTTGTCCGCCACGTCCTTCGGGTCGAACACAATCGCCGTGTAGAAGAAGCTGAAGAATATGATTCCGGCGGCAAACAGCAGAATGTAGAGCGGCTGGCCCGGCGACAGCACCAGCGAAACTTCCTGCAGCCATTCCATGCCGGGTGACTGTCCGAACCACTGCGCCATCGACGCCGGGGCAAGCAGCAAACTCGATGCGAAAATCGCCGGGATGACACCGGCCATGTTGACCTTCAGCGGGAGATGACTCGATTGAGCCTGATAAACACGTCGTCCCTGCTGCCGCTTCGCGTAGTTAACCGTTATTCGCCGCTGACCACGTTCGATGAACACGACGAACGCCACGACCATCACGGCAAACATCGCCACGGCAAGCAGCGCCACAATGTTGATGTCGCCTTGTCGCGCGGCTTCGAACGAGCGACCGATGGCCGACGGGAACCCCGACACGATGTTCGAGAAAATCAATAGCGAGATGCCGTTGCCCACACCCCGTTCGGTGATCTGCTCGCCCAGCCACATCATGAACAGCGCACCGGTGACAAGGGTTACCACCGCGACGAAGTGAAAGGTAAATCCGGGAGCGAATGCCAGTCCCTGTGTGGCCAGCGTACCCGACAGGGCCGTGCCCTGGATCAGCGCAATGAGCAGCGTGCCGTAGCGCGTGTACTGGGTGATCTTGCGCCGACCGGACTCGCCCTCCTTGCGCAACTGCTGGAGTTGCGGATACATCATCGTCATCAGGTTCATGATGATGCTGGACGTGATGTACGGAATGACGCCCAGCGCCAGGATGCTCATGCGCGCGAGTGCGCCGCCCGAGAACATGTTGAACAGGTCCAGAATGCCACCCTGGTTCTGGCCGAACAGTTGGGCCAGCCGATCCGGGTTGATCCCCGGAACCGGAATGTGGGTCCCGATGCGGTAGATGAGCAACGCCAGGAACACGAACAGCAGCCGACTGCGGAGTTCGCCGAGCCCCGCCTGTACGCCTGCCAATGTCTGTGTGTTGCTTGCCACGATCGACGACTACTCGTCCCCTGCCGTTTCGGTTGTTTCGGCTGTTTCGGCTGTTTCCGAAGCGACCGCCTTCTTCACGCGTTTTGGCTTCGCTTTGACGGACGCCATCTCGATGACCTTACCGCCTGCTTTTTCGATCGCTTCGCGCGCGCCCTTGGACACCGCAACACCGGTCACCGTCACGGCGCGGGTAATTTCGCCCGATAGCATGATCCGGGCTCGCTTCATGTTGCGGGAAATCACGTTGGATGCTTTCAGTGCCGCGAGGTCGATGGTGTCTCCCCCGACGCTGGCCAACTCGCCCAGGCGGACCTCGGCGGTCACCATGCCGATGCGCGAACGGAAACCGAACTTCGGCACGCGTCGCTGCAGGGGTAATTGACCCCCTTCGAATCCCGGCCTGATGCTGCCGCCTGAGCGCGACTTCTGGCCTTTTTGGCCACGCCCCGCAGTTTTTCCATGACCCGAACTCATGCCGCGACCGACGCGCTTTTTGGCGCGCTTGCTGCCTGGCGCTGGCTTCAGTGTATTCAGATGCATGCGTTACTCTCCGTCGATCCGCACGAGGTAATTCACCCGATCGATCATGCCGCGTACCGACGGCGTATCTTCGACCTCGACCGTGTGGCCGATACGCCTCAAGCCCAATCCGGCGACACACGCCTGATGCTTTTTCAGGCGCCCCGCGGTGCTTTTAACCAGCGTAACGCGCAGCATTTTCTCACTACCCTTTTTGCCACTCACGATCTTCCCCAGGCTCCGGCGGCCTATGCGCGCAGCTCTGCGAGGCTCTTGCCTCGCTTGTCGGCAATCGCTTGTGGTGAACGCATGTTCTGGAGCGCCTTGAACGTAGCCCGCACGACGTTTACCGGATTTGTCGAGCCATAACACTTGGCTAATACGTTGTGCACACCCGCCGCCTCGAGCAACGCGCGCATGGTTCCTCCGGCGATGATGCCTGTCCCTTCCGACGCCGGCTGCATGTAGATCTTGGATGCCCCGTGCCGTTCGGTGAGCGGGTACCAGAGCGTGTCACCGTTCAATTCGACCTCAATCATGTTCTGCCGTGCCGCTTGCATGGACTTCTGAATGGCCAGGGGTACCTCGCGCGCCTTGCCACGCCCGAATCCAACCCGGCCATTGCCGTCGCCCACCACGCTGAGCGCCGTGAACCCGAAGATTCGACCACCCTTCACGACCTTGGCCACGCGGTTCACCTGGACGAGCTTTTCGACCAGGCCCTCTTCCTTTATTTCTTCCGTATACGCCATGGCTCAACCCTTTAAAATTCCAATCCGCCTTCGCGCGCCGCTTCGGCCAACGCCTTGACCCGGCCGTGGTATTTGTAGCCCGAACGATCGAACGCCACGCTGGTGACACCCGCAGCTTTGGCTCGTTCGGCGATCAACGCGCCGACCTTGCCCGCCGCATCGACGTTACCGGTACTGCCCTTGCGCAGGGTCTCGTCCAGCGTCGATGCGCTGGCAATTACCTTGTCGCCAGCCGGAGCGAGAATCTGCGCGTAGATGTGGCGCGGCGTGCGATGTACGCTCAACCGAGTCACACCCAACTCGCGCATTTTCATGCGGCTTCGACGTGCCCGTCTCAGCCTGGATTCCCGCTTGTTGCTCATCATTCGCTACCTGTTCTCTCGCTACTTCTTCTTGGCTTCTTTGCGCCGCACGTGCTCATCGGCGTAGCGAACGCCTTTGCCCTTGTAGGGCTCCGGCGGACGGAAATTCCGGATCTCCGCAGAAACCTGTCCCACCAGCTGCTTATCGATTCCACTGACCACAATCTCTGTCTGGCTCGGCGTTTCCACGCTGATTCCGTCGGGCAGCTGGTACTCGACCGGGTGTGAAAAACCCAACGTAAGGGTCAGCTTTTGGCCCTGCGCTTGCGCGCGATAGCCAACACCCTGCAACAGCAGTCGTCGATTGAAGCCCTCATTGACGCCCTGCACCATATTGCTTATCAACGAACGCATCGTGCCGCTCATGGCATGGCCGACGCCGTCGCTGCTGCGATCGCTGAACAGCAATCGACTGTCCTGTTGAACCACACCAACACTGGGGTGAACGTCGATCTCCAGCGTGCCCTTGCCGCCCTTGACGGTCACATGCTGTGCATCGATCTTGACTTCGACGCCGCTCGGCAGCTGGACTGGATTTTTCGCAACTCGCGACATGGCTAGCTCAAAATACCGTACACAGCACTTCGCCGCCCAAGCCGGCTTGGCGCGCTGCGCTGGCGGTCATCAGCCCACGCGGGGTGCTGATCACCGCAATGCCCAACCCGCCACGTATCGTTGGGAGCTGGCCCTGGTGTCTGTAGATGCGAAGTCCGGGACGGCTGACGCGGTCCAGCGATTCGATCACCGGCTTGCCCTGGTAGTACTTCAACATCACCGTCAACTGCGGCTTCGCGTCGGAGCTGACCTCAAAGGACGCTATGTATCCTTCATCGCGCAGCACCTCACAGATCGCCGCCTTGATGGTCGAGCTCGGTATCGTGACTGTCGGGTGTTCTGCCCGCTGGGCGTTCCGGATGCGCGTCAACAGGTCGGCAATCGGATCCTGCATACTCATGTTGTTACCTTCACTATCCTTACCGGAGATTTACCGGAGCCTCACCAACTCGCTTTGACGAGGCCAGGCACATCACCGCGCATCGCCGCCTCGCGTAGCTTGTTGCGTCCCAAGCCGAACTTTCGATAGACGCCGCGCGGTCGACCCGTGATTCCGCAGCGTCGCTGCTGTCGACACGGGCTTGCATTGCGAGGCAGCTTCTGCAGGCTCAACTGCGCATCCCAGCGCTCATCGTCGGACGCATTGACGTCCTTGATGATCGCTTTCAGCGCCGCGCGCTTCACAGCGTACTTGGCAACGACCTTGGCGCGCTTTTTTTCGCGCTCTATCATTGAAACTTTAGCCATGGCTAGTTCGCCTCTCGAAACGGAAAATTGAATGCCTTGAGCAGCCCCAACGCTTCTTCGTTGGTTCTCGCCGAGGTCGTGATCGTGATGTTCATACCGCGGATCTTGTCGATCTTGTCGTAGTCGATCTCCGGAAAGATGATCTGTTCCGTAATGCCCATTGAGAAGTTGCCGCGCCCGTCAAACGCCTTCGGGTTCAGGCCGCGAAAATCGCGCATCCGCGGGATTGCGATCGAGATCAGCCGCTCGACGAATTCGTACATACGCGTCCGGCGCATGGTCACTTTGCAACCCACGGGCCAGCCTTCGCGAATCTTGAACGCCGCCTCAGACTTGCGTGCGTTACATACGATCGGCTTCTGGCCGGCGATCAGCCCCATGTCGCCGGTCGCGGCCTCCATGATTTTCCGATCGCCCACCGCCTCGCCTACACCCATGTTGAGAGTGACCTTTTCAAGGCGCGGCGCCTGCATGATGTTCTGGTAACCGAACTCTTCAATGAGTGCCGGTCGAACCTCCTTGATGTAGTAATCGTGTAAATTTGCCATGTCTGTTTTACGCGTCGATCGGTTTGTTGGTGGACTTGAAGAACCGTACCTTGCGGCCGTCGTCCTCGGCACGGATACCCACGCGATCGGCCTTGCCCGTCTCGTCGTTGTAAATCGCAACATTGGAGACCTGGATGGGTGCTTCCTTATCCACGATGCCGCCCTGGACGCCCAATTGCGGATTGGGCCGTTGATGCTTCTTGACGATGTTGACCCCGGAGACCAGCAAACGGTTGTCTTTGCGTACCTTCAGCACCTCGCCCCGCCTGCCCTTGTCGCGCCCGGCGATGACGATTACTTCGTCACTCTGTCTGATTTTCTGCATTGTTCGCTACCTACAGTACTTCGGGCGCCAACGAGATGATGCGCATGAAGTTTTCCGTACGCAGTTCCCGGGTTACCGGTCCGAAGATGCGCGTTCCAACCGGCTGCAATTGCGGCGTGAGCAACACTGCCGCGTTCTGATCGAACTTGATCAACGAGCCGTCCTGCCGGCGAACACCTTTCTTGGTACGCACCACGACCGCGTCCATGACCTCGCCTTTGCGTACCCGACCGCGCGGTATGGCTTCTTTGATCGTCACTTTGATGATGTCGCCAATGCCCGCGTAGCGTCGGCGCGAACCGCCCAGCACCTTGATGCACTGCACCCGTCGCGCGCCGCTGTTATCGGCAATGTCCAACATGGTTTCTGCTTGAATCACGTCTCTACTTCCCGCTGCTAAACGCCCGTCGCGCGCTCATCGATACTCGCGAGCACAAAGGCCTTGCTCTTCGAGTAAGGACGACACGCCCGCACCGTTACCAGGTCACCAACGTTGCACTCGTTGTTCTCGTCATGCGCACGAACCTTGCCGGACCGGCGAATGTACTTGCCATAGATCGGGTGCTTGACCTGCCGCTCGACCCGCACCGTGATCGTCTTGTCACCTTTGTCCGAGACCACGATCCCGGTCACCATCCGACCGATCGTTCCGCTTTCAGCGGCCGCGGCCTGATCCTTTTCTTGATCTACCTCAGCCATCCTCACGCTTCTCCTTGAGCACGGTTTTCAAGCGTGCGATGTCGCGGCGCATTTCCTTGACCATATGTGTCTGTCCCAACTGGCCGCTGGCCTTCTGCATGCGCAGCCCGAACTGCTCCTTGCGCAGCCGCAGCAAATCGTCCATCAGCTCTTGTGCCGTCTTTTCTTTGAGTTCAGTCGCTTTCATCACATCACCGATCGCTTCACGAAGACGGTGGCAAACGGCAGTTTGGCCGCGGCCAGCGCGAACGCCTCGCGCGCGTCGTTTTCCGGCACACCTTCCATTTCGTACAACATCCGCCCTGGTTGCACCTGGGCAACCCAATACTCGACGCTCCCCTTACCCTTGCCTTGACGAACCTCCAACGGTTTCTTGGTAATCGGCTTGTCGGGAAAGACTCGAATCCAGATCTTTCCGCCGCGCTTGACATGCCGCGTCATTGCCCGCCTGGCGGCTTCAATCTGACGTGCCGTCATCCGGCCACGACCAATGGCCTTCAGTCCGAACTCGCCAAAACTCACCTTGCTGCCGCGCAGCGCCAAGCCTCGATTACGGCCCTTCTGTTGTTTGCGAAACTTGGTCCTCTTGGGTTGCAACATCAGCGCTGTCCGGCCTGGGCGGCTTCTTGTTCCGGTCCAATGATTTCACCCTTGAAAATCCACACCTTGACGCCGAGGATCCCGTAGGTGGTTTTCGCTTCCGCCGTGGCGTAATCGATGTCCGCACGCAAGGTATGCAGCGGCACCCGGCCCTCGTGGTACACCTCATTGCGCGCAATCTCGGCGCCACCGAGCCGACCTGCAACACGAACTTTGATGCCTTTGGCACCGAGTCGCATGGCATTCTGAATTACGCGACGCATGGCGCGGCGAAACTGAACGCGCCGCTCCAACTGTTGGGCGACGTTCTCCGCAACCAGCAACGCATCGATTTCCGGCTTGCGAATCTCTTCGATATTGATGTGCACCGGAACGCCCATCAACTGCGAAACTTCCCGCCGCAGCCGATCGACATCCTCACCTTTCTTGCCGATCACGATGCCTGGGCGTGCGGTGTGAACGGTGATCCTTGCGGTCTGGGCCGGCCGTTCGATGTCGATCCGGCTGACCGACGCCTGGGAAAGCCGAGTGCGCAGGTAATCGCGCACCTCCAGATCGTTGAGCAGGTACTCGGCGTACTGCTTTCCGTCGGCATACCACACAGAGGTGTGTTCCTTCACGATCCCCAGGCGCATTCCGATGGGATGTACTTTCTGGCCCATAAGTTCTAGCTCTCGTCGTCCGTCACCTTGACGGTGATGTGACTGGTACGTTTCAGAATTGTGTCCGCCCGGCCCTTGGCGCGCGGCCGAATGCGTTTCATGGTCATTCCTGCGTCGACGTATATCTCGCTGACCGTCAACTCGTCGACATCCGCCCCTTCATTGTTCTCGGCATTGGCGATAGCCGATTCCAGGACCTTCCGCACCAGCATGGCGCCTTTTCTGACGCTGAAATTGAGGATGTCCAGCGCTTCGCTGACGGGCTTGCCGCGAACCTGATCCGCAACCAGCCGCACCTTCTGGGGCGCAATGTGCAAGCGCTTTGCCACCGCTCTGACTTCCATCATCTGCTCCGTCGTTCCTTACGCGCGCCGCTAGCGACGCGCCTTGCGATCCGCCGCGTGTCCCCGGTACGTGCGGGTCGGCGCGAACTCACCCAGCTTGTGACCCACCATCTCCTCAGAGATGAACACGGGCACGTGCTTGCGTCCGTTGTAGATCGAAATCGTCAAACCCACCATGTCGGGCAGGACCATCGAGCGCCGCGACCACGTTTTGATCGGGCGTTTGTCGTTGCTGGCGACCGCTGCCTGGACCTTCTTCACCAAGTGGATGTCGACGAATGGTCCCTTCCTTAAACTCCGTGGCACTGTCTATATCCTCCGAGGCTCACCGCCGGGTCGTGCCACTATTCGGACACGCTCGATATTCGTGACTTCGCTTTGCATTTGTGGCGCTAGCTCACTGATGTTGCGGCTGTTCATCGTTTGTTCCGGCGCCGGACGATCATTCGATCCGTACGCTTGTTGCTTCGAGTCTTCTTACCCTTGGTCGGTACGCCCCAGGGCGACACGGGATGCCGGCCGCCCGACGTCCGTCCTTCGCCGCCGCCGTGCGGGTGATCAACCGGATTCATGGCAACGCCGCGAACCGTGGGTCGGACACCACGCCAGCGCTTGGCGCCCGCCTTACCCAGCGACGCGAGATTGTGTTCGCTGTTACTGACTTCGCCGAGCGTCGCGCGACAGGACGTCAACACCCGGCGCATCTCGCCGGACCGTAAACGCAAGGTCGCATAGGTTCCCTCACGGGCCACCAGCTGTGCCGATGTGCCCGCACTGCGCGCTATCTGGGCGCCTTTGCCGGGTTTCAGTTCGATGCAATGCAGCACGCTGCCCACGGGAATACTGCGCAATTCCAACGTGTTCCCAGACCTGATCGGTGCGCTGGCGCCAGACATCAGCTGGTCGCCCGGGACCACGCCCCGCGGCGCAATGATGTAGCGACGCTCGCCATCAGCGTACTTCAGCAGCGCGATGCTTGCCGTCCGGTTCGGGTCGTACTCCAGCCGCTCCACAACCGCCGGCACCCCGTCCTTGTTGCGCTTGAAGTCAATGCGGCGGTAATGCTGCTTGTGTCCACCTCCCCGATGCCGGGTGGTGATGCGACCCGCGTTATTGCGCCCGCCGGTTTTGCTCTGGCTTTCGAGCAGCGCCTTGTGCGGCGCGCCTTTGTACAGGTCCGGACGGACGACCCTGACGACGAATCGGCGGCCCGGGGACGTTGGTTTTGCTTTGATGACAGGCATGTTCGTTATCCTTGTTCGGCGCCCAATTTAACCGGCGAGCCCGAAATCGATATCCTGGCCGTCGGCCAACCGCACATAGGCTTTCTTCCAATTCTTCTTGCGCGTCATGCCGCGCGCCGTTCGTTTGGTTTTGCCTTTGACGTTGGTGGTGGTCACCGATTTGACGCGCACGTCGAACAGTCTCTCGACCGCGGCTTTGATCTCCGGCTTGCTGGCGTCCCGGGCCACCTTGAATGCATACTGATTCGAAAGATCGCCCAGCACCGCAACCTTCTCCGAGAAGTGCGGTTCCAGCAGCACTGTGTACATGCGCTCTTCGTTCACCCCAGAACCTCCTCGACCTTCTTGAGCGCCGTGACCGTGATTAACACTTTCTCGTGGCTGACCAACGCGACCGGGTCGAGCGCCTCGACATCGCGCACCTCCACGCCTTTCAGATTGCGCGCCGACAGATACAGGTTGTCGTCGACATTCTCGGTAACGATGAGGACGTCGGACAAATCGAGGTGTTTCAGTTTTTCGAGGAGGGATCGGGTCTTGGGAGCTTCGAGGGAAAAGGATTCTACGGCAATGAGGCGGTCCTGACGGATGAGTTCGGAGACGATACAACGCAGCGCTCCCCGGTACATCTTACGGTTCACTTTCTGCGAATGATCCTGCGGTTTCGCCGCAAAAGTGACTCCGCCGCCGCGCCAGATGGGGCTGCGAATCGTTCCCGCGCGGGCCCGGCCCGTACCTTTCTGACGCCACGGTTTGCGGCCGCCGCCCCTCGCTTCGGCACGTGACTTCTGCGCCCGGGTGCCCTGACGCGCGCCGCTCAGGTATGCAGTCACAACCTGATGCACGAGCGCTTCGTTGAACTCGCGCCCGAACGCCACATCGGAAATTTCGACCGATCCGCCGTTACCGTCAGGTGCTGCCAAGCTCAAATTCATACCCTTCTATCCTCCGTTGTCCGAGTGCCGAGGTTATGCCTAACCCTTGACCGCCGGTCGGATGTATACGTCGCCGCCCGCAGGACCCGGTACCGCCCCCTTGATGAGCAACAGGTTGCGGTCGACATCCACGCGAACCACTTCCAGATTCTGAGTGGTTACTTTGACATTCCCCATGTGGCCCGCCATCTTCTTGCCTTTGAATACACGTCCCGGCGTCTGGCACTGGCCAATGGACCCTGGCGCACGGTGAGACAACGAATTGCCATGGGTGTTGTCCTGGTGACTGAAGTTCCAGCGCTTGATGACGCCGGCGAACCCCTTGCCTTTCGAGGTGCCTGATACGTCGACTCGCTGACCCGCTTCGAACTGGTCGACTCCGATCGACATGCCGGCACTCAGCCCGAGGTCCCCCTCGGTGCGAAATTCCCAGAGTCCCCGACCTGCTTCGATGCCCGCCTTGGCAAAATGACCGGCCAGCGGCTTAACGACTCGGCTGGCCTTGCGATGGCCCGTGGTGACCTGGATCGCGGTGTAGCCGTCGTTGGCCAAGGTCTTTACCTGGGTGATGGTGTTCGGCTCGACCTCAATCACGGTCACTGGAATCGATTCACCCTCTTCGGTGAAAACGCGGCTCATGCCGCTTTTTCTGCCGACCACGCCCACGACAAAATCGGGCTTGCCCGCCCCCTCCTCGGCCGTTTCCTCGACTACGTCGTCAGTGGTGTCTTCAGTCACTTCTGCTCACTTCCCTTTTCCCCTGGGGGTTCTTTCAAGATGCGCAAAACCGCTTACCGACAACCAGGTACTGTCGGTAAGCGGTTCCAGGCACATCTGCGATCCCCCATCGGGATCTTGTCGTGCGACCGGCAAACGGGTCGGTCGCGAGCGGCTTGCGCGGCTCTTTTAATCAGTTGAGGCTGATCTGGACCTCTACGCCCGCTGCCAGATCCAGCCGCATCAGCGCATCCACGGTCTTCTCGGTCGGTTCGACGATGTCGAGAACCCGTTTGTGCGTACGTATCTCGTATTGGTCGCGCGCGTCCTTATTCACATGTGGTGAAATCAGCACGGTGAAGCGCTCCATTTTGGTCGGTAACGGAATAGGCCCATGCACCTGCGCACCCGTCCGCTTGGCTGTCTCGACGATCTCCTGAGTCGAAACATCGATCAATCGATGATCGAATGCCTTCAACCGAATTCGTATGCGCTGATTTCGCACGATAGCCATATCCCAACCATTCCCAACTTACTGTTTTTGCGGAAAGAACGACCCGCGCCCGCAAAAAAGGAGCCGCATATTACTCTTTATGTGGGCCTGGTGCCAAGGCGAATATCCTGCCGCTCTTTGAACACGCTGAAGGCCCGAAGCTTCGTTCTACATTCGTGGCGCTAGCTCGCTGCGGTTACGGCTCCGCGGCTTGCGAGCGCCCACAATTATTCAACAATCTTGACCACCACCCCGGCGCCCACGGTGCGGCCCCCTTCGCGGATCGCAAAGCGCTGTCCCTCTTCCATGGCAATCGGCGAGATCAACGTCACCGTGACGTTCACGTTGTCCCCCG
>SMWF01000024.1 GCA_004357385.1 Gammaproteobacteria bacterium
ATTCGACGTTCTGCACCTGCTCGCGGATTTGCTCGATGATCACCTTGAGATCGATCGCGCGCTGGGTTGCGTCCAGCTGGGCGGCTTTGGAGGCAAGGGTGTTGGCTTCCCGGTTGAATTCCTGCATCAGGAAATCCAGACGTCGTCCATGGGGACCTTGTTCCGCGAGATTGCGGTGGGCCTCCTTGACGTGAACGGCGAGGCGGTCGAGTTCCTCGGCGACGTCTGCGCGCTGCGCTAGCAGCGCCACTTCCTGCTCCAGACGGTCGGCGTCAACCGTCGTCTGCAGCTGGGCAAGCCTCGCCTTTAGCCGCTCGCGCAACTCGGGGCTGACGCGTCGGGTAATACCCTGAAGCTCGCTGACGATGCGGTCGATATCGCGCAGCCGCTCGCTGATCAGGTCCGCCAGATGGGCACCTTCCCGGGCGCGATGCGCGAGCAGTTCAGCAACTGCATCGTCGAAGGCCCGGATCGCGATTGTACGCAGGGCGTCCGGGTCGGCCCGGTTCTCGGTCAGCACCCCGGGCCAGCGCAACAGATCCAGTGGGTTCGGATGGCTCGTCTCCGGTGCATCCCGGCGTAACTGCTCGATGGTCGCCAGCAGCTGCAGCAACAGCGGCCGGTTGATCTCCATGTGCGTCGTTTCTTCGCTGGAAATTGCGAGCCGACAGTCGATCTTGCCGCGGCGCAGCTGCTTGCGCAGCGTATCGCGCAACGGAAACTCCAGGTCACGGAACTGCTCCGGGAGCCGGAACTGGGTTTCAAGGTGGCGGTGATTCACGGACCGCAGCTCCCATTGCAACGCGCCCCACTCTGTGGCCAGGTCGACGCGTGCGAAAGCGGTCATGCTGAAAATCATGTGTTTTCTGGCCCCGTTACCGGCCACGACATTCTACCGGGGCCTTGCAGCCACGTATAATCCGTCGATGCGCACAACGATCCCGGAGCCGAGATGAACACGAACAGACCCAGCGGAAGAGCGCCCGACGAGCTACGGGAAGTCACGATCACCCGTGGATTCACGAACCACGCGGCGGGTTCCGTGCTGGTGGCGTTCGGCGACACCAAGGTCATCTGCACGGCGTGCGTCGAAGAAAAGGTGCCGCCGTTCATGCGCGGCGGCGGGCGCGGTTGGGTAACAGCGGAGTACGGGATGCTGCCCGGTGCGACCCACAGCCGTGCGGATCGGGAAGCGGCGCGTGGCAAGCAGAGTGGCCGCAGTATCGAGATCCAGCGACTCATCGGCAGATCGCTGCGCGCTGCGATCGATTTCAAGGCCCTTGGGGAACGAACCGTGCGGATCGATTGCGACGTTATCCAGGCAGATGGCGGCACGCGAACGGCGTCTATAACCGGGGGCTGCGTCGCGCTCGCGGACGCTGTGGCCGGGCTTGCAGACAAAGGCGTCGAACCGGACAAGGTGCTGAAACACATGGTTGCTTCGGTGTCGGTTGGGATGGTCAAAGGCCGCGCGGTGCTCGACCTCGACTATGCGGAAGACTCCCGGGCGGACACGGATATGAACGTCGTCATGATCGAGTCGGGGGGGTTCATCGAGGTTCAGGGCACCGCGGAAGGCGCGCCATTCGATGGGTTGGAGCTCGATCAGATGCTGGAGTATGCGCGACGTGGGTCGGCTGCGTTGTTCCAGATCCAGCGTGCGGCCCTTGAGGTCTCGATTTGACGCGCCAGGCGACCTTCGTAGGACTGATGATTGATCGTGCGGTTCTGGCCTTCGGGGACTTCACGCTGAAATCGGGCCGAAAGAGCCCGTATTTCTTCAATCTTGGAGCGATCGACGATGGTCCCGGGCTGGATGCACTGGGTCGTGCCTACGCGACGGAGATGGTCGAAACGGGGATGGTTCCCGATGTGATCTTCGGGCCGGCGTACAAAGGCATCCCGTTAGCGGTCGCGGCGGCGCTTGCCTTGTATCGGGACCACGGCGTCGAGGTGGGCGTCACGTTCAACCGAAAGGAGGCGAAGCATCACGGGGAAGGGGGCGTCCTGGTCGGCGCGCCGCTGGCGGGCGATGTATTGATCGTCGACGATGTCATGACGGCGGGTACGGCGGTGTCGGAGGCGGCTGCCCTGGTGCGCGGAACGGGGGCCCGGTTGAGTGGAGTGCTCATCGCGTTGGATCGCCAGGAACGTATGCAAGATGGGACTTCGGCCGTGCACAAGGTGTCCGAGGTGTTGGCAGCGCCGGTGCACAGCATCGTAACCTTGCAGGACGTGATCTCGTACCTTGACTTGATTCCGGCCTACGCAGATGCTCTCGTCGAAATACGGTCGTACCAGCAGCAACACTGCGTGGTGTCGTGATGGCAAGACTTTCGATCAGATTGATGAACGCTGGTTTCGCAATGTTGGCTGCGCTTCTTTTGGGTGCTCCAGCGGCGCACGCCGGCGAATGGTATCGCTACCAGGGCGATGACGGTGTCCTGGTCATGTCCCACCATGTGCCGCCCGAGTATGCCGACGGAGGATACGAGGTGGTCAACGACCACGGCCGTGTCTTGCGGGTCGTGCCCCGGCAGCTGTCCCCGGAAGAGATCGTCGTTCGGGATCGGGAACTCGCACGGGAGGCCGAGATAAAGGCCGAACGTCAGTTGGCGCTGCAACACGACAACGAGTTGATGCAACTGTATGCGACACCAGAGGAGGTAGAGTTGGCCCGGGACCGCAAGCTCGCCTCGATCGACGAGGTGATCAATACGCTGCTGGGTGACGTACAGCAGCTGCGCAACAAACAACGTCTCTACCAGACTCAGGCGGCCGAAAAGGAGCGGGGTCTGCTACCTATCTCCAGGGAAATCCTCACGAACCTCGAGACCGTCCAGCATCAGATGGTCGAGACGCGGCGCGAAATAGATACGCGCCGCAAGGAACGCGACCAGATCCTGGCGGATTTCGACCGCGACCTGAACCGGGTCTACGAACTGTATGGATTGGCCCGGCCGATTGCGGCCACCTAGGAGCCGCTTGGTCAGGGGCTCCCCAGGGCTCCCTAATCGGAGAATATCCCAGCTGCAAGCAACGGCCACTGGTCGTTCCAGTCGAGCGTTGGCTTGGACTTGAATTCGCTGCGCACGAACTGATGGACGCGCCCTTCGGCGGCGGCCAGCAGCAGGTTTGCGGCGGCGCTCAAGGGAACGTTTGGGGGAATCTCCTGACGCGCCACGCCTTCGCGAAGAATCTGTCGTAGCTGGGTTTCCAGGCGGTCGAAAAACTGCCGCATGCGGCCCCGCAGACGGTCATCCTCGCCCTGCAGAATATCGCCGGACAGCAGTCGGGCGAAGCCGGGATTGCGCTCCGCAAAGGACAGCAAGAGCCAGAGCAAGTCGCGGCAGCGCTTCAGTGATGACGCGTCCTCGGCGAGTATTCGCGAAACCCGCGTGAAGATGCTCAGCTCCATGAACTCGACCAGCCCCTCGATCATCTTGGCCTTGCTGGGAAAGTGCCGATACAACGCCGCCTCGGATACCCCCAACTGGCCTGCCAGCGCGGCGGTGGTGATACGTTTGCCTGGATTGGCTTCCAGCATCGTTGCAAGCGCCTCGAGTATCTGCTGGCGGCGGTCGCCCTTAGCCATGACTGGGAATCGTCATCGCTGCGAATCGGAGTGGATCATGGTGCCGACGCCGCTGTCGGTAAACACTTCCAGCAGCAAGGCATGGCGGATCCGGCCGTCGATGATGTGAGCGCTGTGAACGCCGCCCCGGACCGCCTCAACTGCACAGGTGATTTTGGGCAGCATCCCGCCATGGATGGTCCCGTCGCTGATCAGTTGTTGGATTTCCCCGGCGCTGAGCCCGGTCAGTGTCGTGCCATCCGGGTCGACCACCCCGGGCGTGTTGGTCAGCAGCATCAGTTTCTCGGCGGCAAGACTTTGCGCCAGTTTGCCCGCCACGATGTCGGCGTTGATATTGAACGATTCACCGTTGGGCCCCGCGCCTATGGGCGCGATCACCGGGATGAAGTCCCGCGCGATGAGCGTATCGATGATCTCGCGATTGATCGTCTGGACCTCGCCGACGTGGCCGATGTCGATGATCTCCGGCGCTGTGTGCTCCGGCGATTCGCGTTGGATTTTCAGCTGGGTGGCTTCGATCAGCTTGCCGTCCTTGCCGGTTACGCCGACGGCCCGCCCGCCGTGGGCGTTGATCAACGACACGATTTCCTGGTTGACGAGGCCCCCGAGTACCATCTGGACCACATCCATGGTGGCGGCGTCGGTAACTCGCATGCCGTCGACGAATTCAGTCGGAATGCTCAGCCGCTCGAGCAGTTCACCAATCTGTGGACCGCCGCCGTGAACCACAATGGGGTTCATGCCGACCAGCTTCATCAGCACGATGTCCCCGGCGAAGGATTGCTTCAGGTCGTCGTCGACCATCGCGTTGCCCCCGAACTTCACGACGATGGTCGAGCCGTGGAACGTTCGAATGTACGGCAGCGCCTCGATCAGAACGCCGGTAATTCGTGAGGCTTGTTGTTCAGTGAGCGGCACGCGGAGGTCTCTCAAAAAGGAACCTCGAGGTCAGCACTGATGGTTTCCAATCCATCCTTGAACCGTTGCTGGATGCGCTTCAGCGCCTCCTGGCCGTCGGCTTCGAAGCGCAGGGTCAGGACCGGGCTCGTGTTCGAAGCGCGCACCAGTCCCCAGCCGTCCGGAAAGTCGACTCTGACTCCGTCGATGCGGGTGACGGTGCCCTCGCCGAATTCCGTGACGGCGCCGAACTGCTCGACGATGTCAAACTTCGCACCATCAGTGGTTTCGATCTTGATCTCGGGTGTCGCGAACGTGATCGGGAACTCGGCGAACAACTCCTCCGCGTTCTTTGCCTCTCCACCAATGATTTCCAGCAATCGTGCGGCGCTGTAAAGCGCATCGTCGAATCCGTACCAGCGTTCGCCGAAGAAGATGTGGCCGCTGAACTCACCGGCCAGCAGCGCGCCGGTTTCCTTGAGCTTGGCCTTGATGTGCGAGTGCCCGGTCTTCCACATGATCGGGCGCCCACCGAACTCGCTGATGACGCTGTTCAGATGGCGCGAACAC
>SMWF01000025.1 GCA_004357385.1 Gammaproteobacteria bacterium
CAAACGGTATATGGGTACAAGCCCAATCCCGGGACCAGACCCGGCTGGCGCTCAAGCGATTCTCGTTCGCCGGTGAATGGCTGGAAACACCGTTGGTCGAGCAGCATACCACCTGGGTGAACCTGCACGACAACCTGAAATTCGTGCCGGACAGCAAGGACTTTCTGTGGACCTCGGAGCGTGACGGCCATCAACACCTGTATCTCTACCACGCCGGCCGGGCGGTTCAACTGACCGAGGGCACAGGGCGCGTCAACGCGATTGTTCACGTGGAAGCCGCGTGTGCGATGGTGCTCGGCTGGCGTGACGCAGCGACTGAACAACATCTCTTTCGAGTCTGGTTTGACGGTCGCGAGGTAGAGAAGCTGTCGGATGAGGCCGGCTGGCACGACGTGGTGATCAGCCCCAACGGTCGCCATTGGGTCGATCGGCTGACCAGCCTGTCGCAACCGCCTGGCCTCAGCCTGCGCTCATTCCAGGACGGAACCGACGCCGCACTCGCTCCCAACACGTTGGTCGAGGGTCATCCGTACCATGGCTTTCTCGACGCCCACGTTGCCCCTCAACTGGGCACACTGGACGCCGAAGACGGGCAGGAACTACATTTCCGGTTGACTCTGCCGGTTGAATTCGATCCGAACCGGCGCCACCCGGTGCTGGTAAACGTCTATGGCGGGCCCGGGGTGCAACGGGTGCGAAACGCCTGGGCGCCGCTGACCCTGCAGCTGTTCGCCCGGGCCGGGATTGCGATCTTCGAACTGGACAATCGCGGCGGCAGCAATCGAGCCAAGGCCTTCGAGGACCCCCTGCATGGTCGGTTGGGCGAGGTCGAGGTCACGGACCAGTTGCGCGGCGTCGATTACCTGCGCTCGCTGGATTGGGTCGATGCCGGCCGCATCGGCGTGTTCGGCCACAGCTACGGCGGCTACCTGACGTTACTGTGCCTGGCGCGGGGCGAGGGCGTTTTTCGTTGCGGCGTATCGCAGGCGCCCGTGACCGATTGGAGGCTCTACGATTCGCACTACACCGAGCGTTATCTGGGGATGCCTGATGCCAATCCGGAAGGCTACGCCGCGAGCAACGTCATCGATCAACTCGAGGGCATCGAAGGTGCCCTGCTGGTTATCCACGGCATGGCCGACGACAACGTGTTGTTCGCTCACAGCACCCTGCTGTTCAAGGCCCTGCAGGATCGTCACAAGCGCTTCGAGATGATGACCTATCCCGGTGCGAAACATTCGCTGCAGGAACGCAACGTGGCCATTCATCGATACCAGACCATACTCGATTTTCTACGCAGGGAGCTGATCCAGTGACCAGCGCTGCCGGTCGAATGAGCATTTCCATACGCCGTGCCACCCCTGGGGATCGCGACGTGCTGGTCGCCTTCAACCGCGATATGGCCGCCGAGAGTGAGGACAAGGGGCTGGATCGCCCGACGCTGGAGCGAGGCGTAGAGCATCTGTTCGAACACCCCGAGGAGGGCTATTACCTGGTGGCGGAAACCGGGCCAGGTGAAATCGTGGGTGCGATGTTGCTGACCTTCGAATGGAGCGACTGGCGGAACGGTCGGTTCTGGTGGATACAAAGCGTGTTCGTGCGTCGTCAATGGCGCCGCCGTCGTGTGTACACGCAGCTCCACGCTTATGTCCGCGAGCGGGCCCGGCGTGATGCTGATGCGTGTGGGCTGCGCCTGTACGTCGAGAAGGGGAACTCAGGCGCCCAGGCGACCTATCGGGCGCTGGGCATGCACGAAACGCACTATCAGCTCTGGGAGGAAGACTTCACCTGACTCGGCTACATCGTGTGCGTGTGGCGATCGGACGTCAGTATGCCCGCGAGGTAGGTCTCGATCTTGCTGCGCGCGACGTCGTCCTGATCGTTGAACTGTACCCCGATGCCTGCGGCCCGGTTTCCCTGGGCACCTTTCGGGGTCATCCAGACGACCTTGCCGGCGACCGGAATCTTCTCCGCCTCATCCATGAGATTGAGCAGCATGAACACCTCGTCGCCGAGTACGTATTCCTTCTTGGTGGGAATGAACAGACCGCCATTGCGAACGAAGGGCATGTACGCGGCATACAGTACCGCAGCGTCCTTGATCGCTAGCGAAAGAATTCCGTTTCGGGTGCCGCGTCGAGCTGTCATGGGTACTCGCTGTTTGTGCTATTCGCCGGCCACGCCGACCAAGCGTGTAGTGACGTATTCGGCACTCTACATTGACCGGGCGGTCGCCGGATGATCGTGTTCTCAGTCGGCGAAGTCAAACGGTCAGAATGTGACGTCGGTCACGCGGAAGCCGTGAACATTTCGCGCCAGTGCAGCAGCAAACCTTCGAGCATCAGCCGAGCATTGGGATTGCTGGTCGAGCGGACGCCCGCGCGCGCTTCCAACAGGTCATCAAAGCAATGCTGCAATTGCCCCATGCTGGGGCCCGCGAGTGCCGCCAGCCTTGGATCGATGTCCGGTTGCTGTAACGCCCGGACGTAGCGCATCCATCGGGCGAGCAGGCAATCGACATCGAGTCTGGACCACCGTCCGGCCAGGGTGAGAGCGTCGAGGCGACCGCGCCGCACCGCGGTCAGCTCTTCGAGCAGCGGCTGCTCCTCACGATCCAATGCCGCGAGTACTTCGATTGCGGCGAACCCGTACTCGAACGACAGCTGCTCGGTGTGTTGAGCGTCAACACCCCCTAACTGGTCGCTGAGCCACGCGCGGGCGACCTCTTCCACGGCCGGCTTGATGGGCAGCAATTGGCAACGACTGCGAATCGTCGGCAGCAATTCGGCGAGCGCGGTCGTGGTGAGCAACAGGTAGCAAGCCCCGCGCGGTTCTTCCAGGGTTTTCAGCAGGGCGTTTGCCGCATGGGCATTCATCCGGTCTGCCTGGGCAACGACCACCACCTTGCGCTGCCCGATCTGCGGCGTCTGGACGGTAAACTCATTGATGGCGCGAATCTCGTCTATTTTAATCTGGGCGCGCGCTGATTCCGGCGCCAGCCAGCGCAGGTCGGGATGGGCCAGGGTCGCGGCGTCACGCCCGGGCGGTAGCTCGAGCAACAGCAGAGCCAGGGCGTTGGCAAGCCATGTCTCGCCCCAACCAGGGGGGCCATATAGAAGCAGTCCATGGGCGAGACGACCCTGCTCGAGCGATTCGCGAGCGCGAGTAAGCGCATCCTGCAGCCAAGGAGGCATGGCATTCACGGATGTATTCACGGATGTGCCGCCACGAATCGTCTGATCGTTTGCTCCACGGCCGCAGCCACCGCTTCGAGGCTCGCGGATGCGTCGATGATTTCAATGCGCTCCTCGCGCCCTGCGCGCTCAAGGTAGTTCGCTCTGACCCGTTCGAAAAAGGCGCGTTCCTCGCGCTCGATCCGGTCGAGGTCACGGTCGCCGATGCGCTGGAAGGCGACCTCGACGGGTACGTCCAGATAAAGCGTGAGATCCGGTTGCAGATCGCCATGGACCAACTGCTCGAGCAACGCGATCGAGGCTGCGTCAATCCCGCGACCACCGCCCTGGTAGGCGTAGGTGGCGTCGGTAAACCGGTCACACACCACCCAGGTTCCGGCGCGGAGCATCGGTCGGATCTTGGTCGTCAGATGCTGCGCGCGAGCGGCAAACATCAGCAGAAGTTCCGCGAGGTCATCCAGGGGTTCATCGCGTACCGCCAGCAGCAGTTCGCGAATCGATTCGGCCGTCTCCGTGCCACCGGGCTCACGGGTCGTCGCAACGTCGACCCCGCAATCGCGCAGGGTCGTTACCACGATGTCGAGGTTACTGCTTTTGCCTGCGCCTTCAGAACCTTCGAGCGTCAGAAACTTGCCGGTCAATCGATCCACCATCAGCGGTTCATCTGGTAACGACGGACAGCCGTCAGATGCTCATCCAGCGTCGTGGAAAACTGGCTGCTCCCGTCGCCGCGGGCCACGAAATAGAGGTAAGGTCCCGGGTCGGGATGCACCGCAGCTTCCAGCGAACGCATTCCTGGCAGCGCGATCGGGGTGGGCGGCAGCCCCGCCCGCCGATAGGTGTTGTAAGGGCCATCCTGGTTCAAGTGAGCGCGCGTAAGATTCCCATCGAAGGCCGCGCCGAGCCCGTAGATTACGGTGGGATCCGTCTGCAGGCGCATGCCTTTCTCCAGACGTGAGGTAAACACCCGGGCGATCATTGCGCGCTCCGCTTCCAGACCGGTTTCCTTCTCGATCAGCGAGGCCATGATCAGTACCTGATAGGGGTGCGAGTATGGCAGTTCCGCGTCGCGCTCTTGCCAGACCCGGTCCAGTTCCTGCTGCATCTTCCGATGTGCGGTGCGCAGCACCGTGACGTCTTCCGTGCCTCGGGCAAACCGGTAGGTGTCCGGGAAGAACCAACCTTCGGCAGTCTGGGGTTCCAGGCCCAGCGCCGCCATCAATTGCGTTTGCGGGGTATCGGCGAGGGTATGGCGCAGTGTCTGAAGCTGCGCAAGGTACGCCAGCGTCTGGTGCAACGTCCACCCTTCCAGCAACCGGGCTTCGTGCTGCACCGGCGCACCGGACCGCAGGATCTCGAGCAGGTCCAGTGGAGTGGCCGCGGACCCCAACGCGAACTCGCCGCTACGCACCCGCCGGGCCGCACCCGTCGCACGCGCATACCAGGTGATCGGTCGGTGGTCTGACAGGATGCCTCGTTCTGCCAGGCGTCGCGCAATAGCGGTAAAGCTCTCGCCCTCGGCGACGATGACACGGGTGTCCGGCGTCACGGTGAGTGGCTGATGCAGCGTCCGGAAGGCCAGGCCTGCTCCGGCCGCGAGCAGCACTGCGGCGCCGCTGACGCCGATGATGCTAAGCCGAAGCCGGGTAGCCAAGCTTCAGACCTTGCGGAAGATCAGCGTTCCGTTGGTGCCGCCGAAGCCGAACGAGTTCGACAACCCGACATCGAGCGTCATCTGGCGCGCTTCGTTGGGGACATAGTCCAAGTCGCAATCGTCGCTGGGGTTGTCCAGGTTGATGGTCGGCGGCGACATGTTGTTTTTGATCGCAAGCACCGTGAACACCGCTTCCACGGCACCGGCTGCACCGAGCAGGTGCCCAACCATGGACTTGGTCGAGTTGACCACCACCCGGGTGTCCGCACCGAACACCTGTTTGATGGCGTTGGATTCGGCAACGTCACCCTGCGGCGTCGAGGTGCCGTGGGCGTTGATGTAGTCGACCGTGGCCGTATCAATTCCGGCGTCGCGCAAGGCGTTGGTCATGGCCGCTATCTGGCCGTGGCCATCGTCCGGGGGTGCGGTAATGTGAAAGGCGTCGCCACTCATGCCAAATCCGATCAGTTCGGCGTAGATTTCGGCGCCGCGTGCTTTCGCACGTTCGTATTCTTCGAGCACCACGGCTGCGGCGCCATCGCCGAGGACGAACCCATCACGGTCCTTGTCCCAGGGCCGACTGGCGCGCTCGGGGTCATCGTTGCGGGTCGAAAGGGCCTTCATCGATGCGAATGCCGCCAAGGTTACCGGTGAGGTTGCCATCTCGGCGCCCCCGGCAACCATCACGTCTACTTCGCCGTACTGGATCATCCGGGCGCTGAACCCGATGTTGTGTGTACCCGTGGTGCAGGCGGTGCAGATGGCGATGTTCGGCCCGCGGAACCCGAACCTGATGGACAGATTCCCGGAGATCATGTTGATGACGCTGGCCGGTACGAAAAACGGCGAAACACGGCGTGGGCCGCTCTTCAGCAGTACGCTATGGGTATCTTCGATGGTGTTGATGCCGCCAATGCCCGAGCCGATGGCGACCCCGATGCGGTCAAGATCGGGCGCGTCTTCCAGACCGGCATCCCGTACCGCCTGGATCCCGGCCGCCATGCCGTACTGGATGAACGCGTCGACCCGGCGCGCTTCCTTGCGATCCATGTATTGCGTGACATCGAAGTTCTTGACCGGCGCACTGAAGGTTACCGAGTGTTTCGACGTGTCGAAGGTTTCGATGGGCGCCGCGCCACTCACACCATCCAATGCGTTGGACCACGATTCTCCAACGGAGTTACCGATGGGGCAAAGCACCCCCAGTCCGGTGATTACGACTCGCCGTTTGCTCATTCGCGTTCTGCTTCGGAGCGTCCAGTGACGAACGGCCCCGCGTTATTGGTGTGCGAGGATGTAATCAACCGCGTCTTTGACGGTGGTGATCTTCTCGGCTTCCTCATCCGGAATTTCGGTTTCGAATTCCTCCTCGAGCGCCATCACCAGCTCGACGGTGTCGAGAGAATCCGCGCCGAGGTCTTCGACGAACGATGCTTCGCTTTTTACTTCTTCTTCTTTGACGCCTAACTGCTCACAGATCAGCTTCTTCACGCGTTCTTCAACACTGCTCATGTTATCGCCTTCTTCGTATATCCGGTACGCCGCAGCAGGGCAGCGCGTAGTCTATAGATCGTCCATACCCTATACAAGCAAACGCCCCGCAGACCGTTCAGCCCATATACAAGCCGCCGTTCACCTGCAAGGTCTCGCCGGTGATGTAGGCAGCTCCGTCGCTGGCCAGAAACGACACCACAGCAGCGACGTCCTCTACCCTGCCCATCCGCCCAAGTGGAATTCGGGCCAGCATCGCAGTTCTCTGGTCGTCTGTAAGTCCGTCAGTCATATCCGTTTCTATGAACCCCGGCGCGACCGCGTTGACGGTGATCGATCGCGATCCGATCTCCTGGGCGAGCGCCCGCGTAAACCCTTCGATGGCAGCTTTGGATGCGACATAGTTGGATTGTCCAGGATTTCCCATTCTGCCAACAACCGAACTGAGGTTGATGATGCGGCCCCAGCGCGCTTTGGTCATGGGCCGTAACAAAGGTTTGCACAGTCGATACAAGCCGCCGACGTTGGTGTCGAAAACAGTCTGCCACTCTTCTTCTTTCATGCGAAGCAAGAGGTTGTCACGGGTCACCCCGGCGTTGTTGATCAGCACCAGCGGCAATCCGGGGCCATTGCCCAGGGCTTCAATCAGCGCTTCGACTGATTTTGCGTCATCTACTCGCAGCGCATAGCCGGAACCATCAAAACCCGCATCTTTCAACGCATCAGAGATTGCCTGGGCTCCGGCCTCGGTGGTGGCCGTGCCGGCAACCAGAAATCCATCATCCGCTAAGCGCAGCATTATGGCCCGGCCGATGCCACGGGTCGCGCCCGTGATTAATGCAACTCGACGGCTGCTCGTCTCGTTCATGCAGAGGTCTCCTCCAAGGTCGCGGCGAAGCTCTCGGGGGTGGCGATGTTCAATGCCGTGATGTTTCGGTCAATGCGCTTCTGCAAACCTGTGAGCACCCTGCCGGGGCCGCATTCGAGAATGCCGGTGACGCCGTCTGCGACGATGGCCGCCGCGCAGTCGGTCCAGCGAACCGGTTCGGAAAGTTGCGCGATCAAGCGCGTGCGGATGCCGTCGATGTCTTCGCTGACCTGGGCATCGACGTTCTGGACGACCGGGATCTTTGGCGGCGTAAGAGACACGTCGCTGAGATGGTCGGCGAACCGGGTAGCGGCAGGCGTCATCAGCGAACAGTGCGATGGGACACTAACGGCCAGTTTGAGCGCACGGCGCGCGCCTGCATCGCGGCAGTGCGCGATTGCCGCGTCAACGGCGGCGCTGGCGCCGGAAATGACGACCTGACCCGGGGCATTGAAGTTCGCGGGCGCGACCACTCCGCTGGTGGCGTCGCAACACGCCCGAACCTGTTCATCGTCAAGCCCGAGAATGGCCGCCATTGCCCCCTCTCCCGCCGGAACTGCGGCTTGCATGAGCTTGCCACGCGTGTTCACCAGGCGTAACGCATCGGCGAATTCGAGGGCCCCTGCGCAGACCAGCGCAGAGTATTCACCGAGGCTGTGTCCCGCCAGGATGGTGGGCGCAAGCGTGCTGCGACTCTGCCAGAGGCGCCACAAGGCAACGCTGGCGGTGAGCAGCGCTGGCTGGGTAATTTCAGTTCGGTTCAGATCGGCTTCCGGACCCTCGGCCACGACCTGCCACAGGTCCAGACCGAGCGCCTCTCCCGCCTCGGCGAAGCAGTCACGTATCACGGGTTCCTGGGCAGCCAGGTCACGCAACATGCCGACTTCCTGGGAGCCTTGTCCCGGGAAGACGAATCCCCAACTCATGGTGTGCCCTTACGTTAGGTTACGTTAGGTTCGCGGTCAGTCATCGAGGACTTTACTGCCCCGATAGTAGCCGTCCGCGGAAACGTGATGGCGGCGGTGGGTTTCACCGGTGGTTGGTTCGATCGACAGCACGGGGTTCGCCAGGGAGTCATGGGAACGGCGCTTGCCGCGCCGAGCACGCGTTACCTTATTCTTTTGTACAGCCATCGTAGCCTCCGTTCAGTCATCGCGCTGCTTAAGTTGGCTCAGCACCGCAAATGGATTCGTTGTTTCAGTCTTGCTGCGGTCGCCTTCGTCCGGTGCTGCGTAACGATACCCCGGCCGGTTCGGGCAGGGTGCCGACGGATCACAGCCACGGGTCGGCAGGCTCAGCAGCAGGTCGTCCTCGATCAGCTCGGCGACCGAGACCACGTCACCTTCCAGCAGGAAGGGCTCGGCAGAATGGGCCGTCTCGTGCGCCTGCTGCTCAGAGCCTACGACCCGGAAATCGATGGTGACAACGACCTCGCCGGGAACCAGCTCCAGACAGCTCTGGCATTCGAATCGTGCGTTGACCCTCGCTGATCCGACCACCTGGCAGATTCCGCCGTCGGTCAGGGTGAAGCGCAGATCCACCGCAACCGGACCGTTCGCCGCAAGCAACTCGCCCAACCGAGCGAACGATGACAATGCTATTTCCCCGCGCCATCGGGCGTTTTTCTTCGCCATCTGAAGGGGAAATACGGTGCTTGCCGGGGTCTGGGTCGACATAGCGCGCGCAATCATAGGGACGGCAACCCACCCTGTCAAAGCGAAACGGTTGCATCACAACGCGTAACTATTGAGAATTTCAGGGGTTTATCGAAACCGGGCCCGCGCGTGCAGCTGATTCTCGCGTCATCGTCGCAATATCGTCGGCAATTGCTGGAAACACTCGGTCTGGCATTCGAGGTTCGAGTTCCAGACATCGATGAGTCGCCGTCCATAGATGAAGCTCCCCGACAGTTGGTTGCACGTTTGGCCCAGGCCAAGGCGCGCGCCGTCGGCAACGGCTCGACGGTTGAGTTGATCATCGGTTCCGACCAGACCGCGGCCGTGGATGGAATCTTTCTCACCAAACCCGGCAATGCGCAGCACGCCGTCGAGCAACTGCAGCAGCTGAGCGGGCGCACGGTCACGTTCTTCACGGGATTGTGTCTCTACAACACCGGGACTGGCCGTGCACAACTGAGCGTTGAGCCATACACGGTGACGCTGCGAAGCCTGACGGATTCGCAGATCGAGGCCTACGTGCAGCGCGATCAACCCTTCGACAATGCCGGGGCGTTTCGTTCAGAAGGTCTTGGCATTGCACTGTTCGAGCGCCTCGAAGGCGAGGATCCCAATACGCTGGTCGGGCTGCCGCTGATCAGATTGGTCGAGTTTCTCGGCAATGAAGGAATCGATGTGCTCGCCTGAGCTGATACCTACGTGGAGGGGCGAGACTGATAACGCTGCGCAGCTGGCTAAGGAGTGGGTTGATGCCGGCGGCGCAGCGTATCGATCCCGCCTGCCCGCATCCGTAGGCACTCTAAAGACCGTTGCGCAGGAGTTCCCAGATTGCCTCGAAGTCTGCGGGCAGTGGTGCATCGAAGCGTCGGTCCGCGCCACCCAGTGGGAGCTTGATCGAACTCGCATGCAATGCCAGGCGCCGCACGCCGCCGGCGCTCCACTGGGATCGCTGCTCGTCGGAGCCATATTTCTCGTCGCCCACCACGGGATGACCGGAGGCCTGACAATGAACGCGTATCTGATGCGTTCTGCCGGTATGCGGGTGTGCGCGCAAGTGCGTTCCAGAGGCCCCCACTTCCACGACCGCATACTCCGTTCGTGCGGTCTTCCCCGTGGCGTCGACCACCACACGTCGCTCCCCGCTGCGCGTCACGAAACGACGCAACGACAATTGAACGGAGCGTTGTCGCTTGGGCCAGTGACCGTGGACCAGCACGTCATAGCGCTTGCGCACGCGACTGTCGCGAAAGGCTTGGTGGACTTCGACCAGGGTGTGCCGATTTTTGGTCAGCACGAGGCACCCGGACGTGTCGCGGTCGATACGATGCGCGAGTTCGAGGCGTAAATCCCCGGGGCGCAGTACGCGCAGCGCCTCGATGACCCCGAACGCTACGCCGCTGCCTCCGTGCACGGCGAGCCCGCTGGGTTTGTTCAACACCAGCAGGTCTGCGTCTTCGAACAGAATGGCCTGCTCGAGGTAGGCCAGAACGTTGGCCGAGGGACGCGCGACCGGTTTCGATTCGGCCGGACGCTTGTGCCATGGCGGCAGGCGCACCACATCGCCGGCGCACAACCGGTAATCGGGCCGAATGCGCCGGCCGTTTACGCGCGCTTCACCTTTGCGCAACATTCGGTAAACGCGGCTGCGGGGCACACCGCTGAGCTCGCGCAACATGAAGTTATCGATTCGCTGACCTGCGTCGTCGTCGACTTCGCGATATTCGACTGGCGTTCCAGATGCATTCACGCTGATCCCTATGCGGCGCAGCAGCGTTCAAAATCGTACGGCTAAAACCGTAGGAGATTGAATGACTTACCCGTGACTGCTATATTCCGCTCGCCGACCTCGTGACATGCTACATCAGCACGGGGTCCGCAGCGCGATTTTCGCCGCAGAGCGCCGCAAACGCGGTCGCCGAATACCCGCGGGGCAACGGACGTCTCCAGACGTCGTTCTCCGAGCGAGGAGGCAACGGGCGAATTATCTAGTTAAGGACTTTTATCAATCGCGCCTGATTCATATAGCGCGTCGGCGCTTGGAAACGAATACGCAGGTCGTTCGGTCGATACTGACCGATACGATAGAGGAGCAGGATCTCGCGATACGCGAGCAATAAATTCGGTTCGGCACGTTGAATTCAACGTCCTGGACAGAGACGGCAACGGGTTACAGCGACTCGAGGGTAGAACGATAACAGCGACATCAAACATCGCGACATCTGCGTCCAGACGGCAGTCTGGCGGCCCTTCCATGTCGCTATCCCGCTCCCGCTGACTCCCCGCCGGCGTGCCCGGCGCTGCATTCCGATCCCGACGTCGCGCTGAAATTCGGCGCCACAACGGTGTTTCGCCTCGAAGGCGGGTCCCGAAGGAAACCAGACATGAAGAGAATGCTGATCAATGCATCCCAGCCGGAGGAAGTGCGGGTCGCACTCGTCGACGGCCAACGACTCTATGACCTCGACATTGAGAACCGTGCCCGGGAGCAAAAGAAGGCCAGTATCTACAAAGCCCGGATCACCCGGGTGGAACCCAGCCTGGAAGCATCTTTCGTCGAGTTCGGATCCGAACGGCACGGCTTCCTGCCCCTGAAGGAAATATCTCGCAGCTATTTCAAACAGTCGGGCAATGACGGTGAAGGCCGCCGAGGCATCAAAGACCTGGTCACAGAAGGCCAGCAGCTTGTGGTTCAGGTCGAAAAAGAGGAGCGCGGGACCAAGGGTGCCGCATTGACCACCTTCATCAGCCTGGCCGGCCGCTACCTGGTGCTGATGCCGAACAATCCACGCGCAGGGGGTGTGTCGAGGCGCATCGAAGGCGACGACCGCGACCTGTTGCGTGATGCCTTACGCAAGCTCGATATCCCCGATGGAATGGGTGTGATCGTACGGACTGCCGGGGTGGGTCGCAGTGCCGAAGAATTGCAGTGGGATCTCGACTATCTGCTGCAACTGTGGGATGCGATCCAACGCGCGGGTGAGCAGGAGAAGGCTCCCGCCCTGCTCTATCAGGAGAGCAACGTCATCGTCCGTGCGATCCGCGACAATCTGCGCAAGGACATCGGCGAGGTACTGATCGATGACGCGAAAGCCTTCGCCGAGGCTCACGAATTCATCGAACAGGTGATGCCGCATTACAAGGACAGAATCAAGCACTACCAGGATGACATTCCGCTGTTCAGTCGGTATCAGATCGAGAGCCAGATCGAAACGGCCTTCCGGCGGGAAGTGAAGCTGCCAGCAGGCGGCAGTCTGGTGATCGACCCAACCGAAGCACTGGTGTCGATCGACATCAACTCTGCGCGTGCCACCAAGGGCGCGGATATCGAAGAGACCGCGCTCAACACCAATCTCGAGGCCGCCGAAGAAATCGCGCGGCAGTTGCGCGTCCGTGACATGGGCGGGCTCATCGTGATCGATTTCATCGACATGATGAATACGAAGAACCAGCGCGCCGTGGAAGACAAAATGCGTGAGGTGCTGGACAGCGATCGTGCACGCGTGCGCATCGGGCGGATTTCCCGATTTGGACTCATGGAGATGTCACGGCAACGATTGCGTCCGTCGCTGGAAGAGATCACCACCCAGGTTTGCCCGCGTTGCAGCGGTCAGGGTCGTATTCAGGAAGTCAAACCGCTGGCGTTGGCGATTCTCCGGGTGATGGAAGAAGAAGCACTCAAGGAACGTAGTTCCATGGTGCGAGCAATCGTTCCCATGAACGTAGCCTCCTATCTGTTGAACGAAAAACGAACAGATGTAGCCGCCATCGAGCAGCGTACCAAAACGCATATCGTCATCGTGCCGAGCGTGCAGCTCGAGACGCCACACTACGAGGTGCAGCGAGTGCGCGACGATCATGTTGAGGCGGACGGAGCGTTGGCGAGTTACGAGTTTGCCGAATCGACGCTCAGTGAAGAAACTGAACCGCGTCGCGAGGCGCCATTGCCCCCACCGCGCGAGGCCGCGGTCCAGGGGATCGAGCCGGCGACGCCGGCTCCAGCGAGGGCCCCTGTGAGCACGCCCAAGGAAGAGCCGAAAGCGCCGAAGGCCAAGCGTAACCTGCTTCCCAAATTCCTGCGGGCACTTTTCGCCGCAACTGAAGAGCCTGCGCCGGAACCGACCACCACGCCCCGTCCACAACGCAATCGCAAGCGCGGTGGGCGCGGTCGCAGCGCTGAGGGACGCGGCCATCAATCTGGGCCGCGGCAAAGAGATAGCGGCAATCGCGATCAGCAGGGCCGAGACCCGCAAGGTCGGGAACAGAACAACAATCGGCGCGGACGTGACGGGTCCCGGAACCAATCGGCTGAACGTGATTCAGGTAGATCGTCGAATCGAAACCGGGGGCGAGGCCGTGATCGTGCGCAAGGACGACGTCGGGACGAAGCGGATCGTCCGGCGCGTGCGGACGCAGGTGAGTCTGCCGGCGAGCAACGCGCCGCTCCGGGAAACCAGACGCAGGCCGAGCACCAGGCACGCGAGGTCGTCGAGAACCAGCGACCGGTGGAGCAACGAACCCGTGACGTGACCGAAGATCGGACACCACCGGGGCTGGCGCAGAGCAAGCGCCAGCCGCGTCGTGATCGGTCGAGTCTCGCTGCGTCTGAGTCGTCCGCAGAGCGGTCGCAGCGGGCGCCGAAGCCCGCAGCCCAGGCCGCGGCCGATCCTGAGCCCAGTTCGACTCCGAAGGTCCAGTCGGTGCCGACACCTGACGTCCAGGCGGATGTCACCGCGTCGAAGCCTGCTGAATCGCAACCCGAGGTGGTACCGGCGGCCGTCGCCGCGGCGCCCAAGCCGGAGCCGATTGCGCAACAGGGCCGTGCGGCCAATGATCCCCGGGAAGTGAGGCGCCGGGCGCGCGAAGCGGAAATGCGCGACCAGGGCATCAACACCTAGCGACCCGAAATCAGTCGACGCCGAGGACCCGGGGTTCCAACTCCAGGTCCACGGCGAAGCGCTGCGCTACATCGGCCGTGATCTGATCGGCCACGTTCAGCAGGTCGCGTCCGGTCGCCCCGCCGAGGTTTATCAGCACCAGGGGCTGCCGGTGCCACACTCCGACGACGCCAAGTCGCCGGCCTTTCCAGCCGCAACGTTCGATCAGCCGCGCGGCCGGAACCTTGACGCCGGACGAAGTCTCGAACCCCGGAAGACCGGGGTCTGCCGCACGGAGCTCGTCGAAGCGCGCAGTGGACAAGGTCGGGTTTTTGAAGAAGCTTCCCGCATTACCGTGTTGGCGCGAGTCGGGCAACTTGTATCGCCGCAGGGCGATTACGGCTTCGGCAATTCGAGTCGGGATGCGCGGTCCACCCTGTTGGTTGAGCATTTCGTCGAGCCCGGGATAGTCCGAACGCTCGGACCAGGTGTGCGACAGGCGTAGGGATACCGAGGTAATCACCAGTTCTGGCCGACGTTTGAAGACGCTGTCCCGATAGGCGAATTCGCACGCGTCGCGCTCATAGCGACTTGAGGCTCCGGTGTCCGTCGAATAGGCAGTCAGCGATTCGAAGCAATCCGCCAACTCTGAGCCGTAGGCGCCTATGTTCTGCATCGGTGCCGCGCCGACGCGGCCAGGGATCAGTGCCAGGTTTTCGATCCCGAACAGGCCCTGGCCAAGGCAGTATCGCACCAGGTCATGCCAGCGGACGCCGGCGCCCGCCGTCACCCGTGCGCCGCCGTCGATGTGCTCGATGTCGATGCCTGGAATGTCGATCCGGGCGACACACCCCGGAACGCGTGCGCGCAATATCACGTTGCTGCCGCCGCCCAGGATCGTGAGTGGCAGTCCGCGTTCATGCAACCTCGCGGTCAGCTTCTCGAGTTCGTGGAGGCTGGTGATTCGGGCCGCGAACTCCGCACGGGATGCCACGCCAAAGGTGTTCCAGTGGATCAGGGACACATCACGCGGCA
>SMWF01000026.1 GCA_004357385.1 Gammaproteobacteria bacterium
GAGGACGAAGCCGAGCGGCGCGAGGTACTCGAATCGCTGGCAAAAGGGCGCAGCGAGGCGAAGCTGGAAGCGCGCGCAAAACTCGCCGGGTATGAGGAGGAACTACCGGCATTGCGCAAGACGCTGGCCGAGCGCGAGGCGATGATCACGCAACGCGTGGCCACCATCACAGCTCTTCGGGATCAGATCGACGGTCTGGAGAGCGCCAAGGCGGAAGCGGAGGGACGTGTCGTCGAGCTGACCGGTTCGCTGGTCGAACGCGACGATGCGATTGCCGAGCACGACACCGTGATGGACACGATGAATCGCACCCTCGATGCGCACAAGGGTCAGATAGAGACCCTGACCCAGCGCAACAGTCGCACCGACGATTCCCTGCGCGCCGCCGAACAAAGTATTGCCGAACGTGATGCCGAGATCGCCGCCAGGGAGGCGAGCACCGGCGAAGTGCAGGGCGCCATCGAATCGCTGAAGGGTTCGCTCCGCGATCGCGACTTCAAGATCGAAACTCTGCAAAGTGAGCTGACCCGGGTCACTGAACAGCTCAGTTCCAGCCGTGACGAGCTTGCCCAATCGAGTAGCACGCGCGGCCAGGACATGGAGCGCCTGGAGACCCAAAGCCGTGAAGCGCAGCAGCGCGCGGCCGACCTGCAGCAAGAAAAAGAGAAGCTCGAAGCGCAGGTGTCGGCACTGGAATCGACCGCCAGCGCACACCGGCAGCGCAGCGAAGGTGTCGAACGCGACGTCGCCGACCGCGACCTCAAGATCAACGCCCTGGAAGGCAAACTGCGCGATGCCCAGGGACAGATCGATTCTCTGGCAAAGGAACGGGCCGACGTCGAAGCGGCCCTGAAGGAGCACGAAGAGACGGAGCGCAACGCGTCGAACGGCGCCCAGCGTCGGCCGCGTCCGCAACCCGACGCCAGCGCCGATGAATCCCGCCTGCGCGAGGCGGATCAGCGTATCAACTCGCTGGAAAACAGTATCAAAGACCGTGATTTTCGGATCGACAGCCTGCTCCAGGACGCGGCCGCCCTCGAAGCAAAACTGGAGGTGTATCGGGCCGAGGACCTGGACGACGCCGGGGCACCCGAAGGGACCAGCTAAGCGCTAGTCGCTAAGCGCTAGTCGCTAGTCGGCCAGCCACCCTAATAACCCAGCTGCTTATCAATGACCCCTTCCAGCGGTTGATCCTCGCGCAGCGCCGCGAGGTTGCGAACGAACCGATCGATGTTCCGCGACGCCCGGAACTGGCTCGCGCCTGCCGTGTGCGGCGTCATCACGACGTTGTCCAATTGCCAGAGCCCGCTGTCGGCGGGTAGCGGTTCGCGCGGTGCGACATCCAAGGCGGCGCCACGGATTATCCTCTCCGACAACGCGTTGACCAGCGCCTGCTCCTGCATCACTTCGCCCCGGGTGACGTTTACCAGGTACGCGGTCGGCTTCATGCGGGCGAACGCGGACTCGTCGAACAGATCGCGGGTCGCGCGCGTCAGCGGGCAGCAGATGGCCACGACATCAGATTCCTCGAGTAACGAATCGAATCCGTCAACCCCTTCGACCACGGGGACTTCTGCGGTCGTTTCAACCGGTTCCGGATCGACGGCTCGGCAGTGCATACCGAAGGCCGTGCCGCGCCGGGTCATGGCTTTGCCGGTACCGCCATAGCCCACGCAACCCAGCGTCAAACCGGTCAGCTCGATCTCCTGGCGGCGCATTTCCGGCCGGTGATTCCAGGCATCTGCGCCGTAGCGGTGGGCCGTGGCAAGCTGTCGGGTCAGCATCAGCAACAGCCCGAAAGCATGGTCCGCGAGATGCGGTCCAACCAACCCTTTTTCGCTGGTCAGCACGACCTCGCTGTCGCGGAACCCGGGATACAGGAACATATCGACGCCCGAGGCGATGGCATGTACCCAGCGCAAACACCGGGCCCGGGCAAACAGGGATTCCGGCACGAGGCCAAGCACCACATCGGCGTCCGCCACTTCATCGTGGGCCGCCTTCATGCCCGTCACCCGCACCTCGGCATCGGGACCTGCCGCTGCACGGATTCGTTCCAGGTCGTCGTTCGACACCTCGGGCAACGTCAGTCCCGGAATGATCAGTACCTTCATCGCCACGTCTACTTGAAAGTGATCTCCACGTCGCCCAGGATTGCGCCGAATTCGCCCCGCCAGGTTGCCGGGCGCTCCACGCGCTGCCGGGTGTAGGCGCCGGTGATGACATGCTCGCCGGGTGCAAGACTGCGACCGAAGCGCGCGAGTTCCCGGGCCAGGCGCGCCAGAGACTCGAAGTGATCGTCAATGTGGCCACGTGCCGGCACCCGCTCGCGTAGTTCGTCGTCGCACAGCAGCGTCACCGTCAGCTCCTCGAGGAGCACGTCGAGATCGAAAATACCCGCGACCGGTTGTAGTGCCCCCACCACCAAACCCCACTGCGAGAGGTTGTCCGCAACCCGGGCGCCCGGCGCCGCGTCGTTGGGTAGTCGATTCTGATTGAGCTCGAAGGCGGGCGCGACGCTCGCCACAGCGCGGCGCGCATCCGCCGCGGTCACCGATTCGCCCGCCAGGGGCTCCGCCAGCACCCAGCAGAGTTCGTTCTCGACGCCCAGTCCTGGCAATCGTCGCACCACCGCACCCGAGGCGTGAACCCGGCTGGCAAGAATGAAACCAAAGGGCCGAACCCCCGCGCCGAAGGCATCGCGCGAACGGCCGGACGTCAAGCCAAGCTTCCACCCACCCAGTTGCTCGCCTTCGGCCAGCAAGCGATCGAGCACTCCCAGGCATATCGTCTGACCGTCATCCACATTGACCGGCGTGCTCGGCTGCAAGTCCTCCATGGGCCGGAGCATAGGCCAAGCCACATTCTCGCGCATCCATCGGCGTCCATCGACGCGCATCCACCGACGCGCTAATGTTGGGCGCTAACGTGAAGCGCGCCGAACTAAGAGAGGCAACCCATGCGCAACGGCTATCGCGTCATCGACACCGACGCCCACCAGATGGAACCACCGGCAATGTGGGCAGACTTCATCGATCCGGCTTACGCCGACCGCGCGCCCCGATTGGGAGACCTGGGCGATGGCCGCAAGGGCATGCTCGTGGAAGGTGAGCCGGTTGCCAACCAACACGGCAACTATCCCATGGATTCCAAGGAGTGGAGCGCAGCGGTCACGGCAGCCATGCAGCGTTTCGAGCGCGCCCGCGCCGCGGGTTTCGACGCCGCATCGAGGCTGGCGGACATGGATGAACAGGGGATCGACGCCCAGGTCCTCTACCCGACGGTGGGCGGCCAGATTCTCGGCAAACCGTTTGCGGATCCGGAGTTGCTGGCGGCCTGTTGCCGGGCGTTCAACGACTGGAGTCTCGAATACTGCGAAGCGGCAACCGGGCGCCTGCGCATGGCAGCGATGCTGCCCCTGCAATCGGTAGACCTGGCCACCGAGGAAGCTGAACGGATGGCGGCACGCGGCGCCGCCGCATTTTACCTGCGCCCGAATCCGGTGGCCGGGCGCAATCTGCACGACGCCGAATACGATCCGCTGTGGAAAACCATCGAGACCCTCGGCCGGCCGGTGTGTATCCACGACTCGGGCTCACCCTACCTCCCCTCGTTCGGCGAGCGCATGGAAACCCACACCTCGGGTCACATCATTGCGCACCCCTTCGAAGCGATGGTGGCGATGATGAGTCTCATCTGGTTTGGCGTCGTCGAGCGCTTTCCAAACCTGAAGTTCGTGCACGTGGAGGCAGACGCCGGCTGGCTGCCTTACTGGCTGCAACGCATGGAGCAGCACTACGACTTCTCCGGCAACGCAGAACATCCGGAGCTGAAACGCCGCCCAACCGAGTACTTCAAGTCGAACTTTCTGGTGGCGTGTCGTGGTGACGAGATGACCCTGCCGGCGGCCGTGGAGTTGGTCGGCGACGACTACCTCACCTTCAACACCGATTATCCCCACCCGGACGGAACCTGGCCCGACGGCATGAGCGATCTGGAGAGCCAGCCACTGGGCCCGGAAAGCCTGCGCAAGATCTACTGGGACAACGCGGCGGAGCTGTTCGGCGCGGCCTGAAACTAAGCGCAACTATTCACCAAGCGCAACTATTCACCAAGCGCAACTACGTGAACAGGATGTGCGTCTTCGCACCTGCTGTGCGCCAGTTCACGGTCCGTCTGGCGCACTGAGGCTACCTTCGTCTATCAGCAGAAGGAAAGGCTTGCAGTTGTGGCCTTCAGTTGCGGTCACGCCCCGGCGATGGCCCCCAATGCCCTATGCCTTTTAATGGCGAGCGTGCTGGCGCTTGCCATGTCCGCGTGCACCCACGTGCAGACTGACGACACCCCGCCGCCTGCACGACCTCACAAAGACGCGGTCGCCATCGTCGTGAGCAGCAACGCACCTGCCTATCTCAGCGTCGCCCAGGCATTGGCCGAGCGGCTCGACCGCGACTATCTGCGTTACTCGCTGAGTACCGCAAACGCGGCAGTGATCCGCGAGATCATCCAGCGGGAGGAACATCGCGAAGTCATCGCCATCGGTCACGCGGCGGCTCTCGCCGTGCAGGCCATCGGTCCTGCTCGTGTGATCTACTGTCAGGTGTTCTACGACGAAGACCTTCGCCAACAGGGGTTCCGAGGGGTTGCGGCCATTCCCACCTTTGCCATGCAGTTGGACCACTGGATGCACCTGGAGCCGGATCTGAAGCGCATCGGCGTAGTGGTCAGCGCCAACTCCCGCGGATTAGTAGAAGAACTGAAAGCTGCGGCCAACGCGTACGGACTGGACGTGCACCACGAGGAAGTGACCTCGGACAAACAGGCGTTGTTCGTCTACCAGCGCCTGATCCCCGACATCGACGGCTTTTTGTTCCTGCCGGACACTACGGTGCTGAGCGCGTCGGTGATCCGCAGAATGATGAGTTACGGCGTCAAACACCATAAATCGATTCTGGTCTACAGCCCGATGATGTTCGAGTTGGGTGGATCGATACTGATAACCGCCCAACCCGCCGACGTGGCCGAGCAGATCATGGCCCTGTTGGATCCGGTGCAGCGGCTGACGGCGCAGCGCCGGACGCTGACCGACGCCGCCATTACGGTCCGCCGCGCACGGCAGGCCACGCTGGTGGCTGTTCGTGAGGAAACCCTGCCGTGAGCGATCGGCCAGACCCGCTACCGCGGCGAACCCTGGTTCGGGAGATTCTCCTCACCCAGCTTGGCTACGCCGTGATCGTAGGTGTGGTCGCACTGGCGTGCCTCTGGTTCGGTTCCAACTGGATCGCCCGCGACAACATGGCCGACCGCGCCATCAAGTGGGCGGAGGATCTCGACTACCTCGGTGCCGGACTCTATCTCGATGGCGACACGGAACGGTACCTGCGCATCGAAGGCTACGTTTCGAAGTTTCCCGAAATTCAGTTCGTCCGCTACTACGATGCGCAGGGCCACATGTTCCACGTCGAAGCACGCGACAACCTGATGCCCGACGCGGCGCTGCTGAGCGTCGTCCAACAGAACGAGCTCGCGGCGATCGCCCACGACGAAGCTTCGTACCAGCTGCTCCGCGATCCCGAATCTTCGCTGGTCGGAATCAGCACAGCGATCCTGTCGGAATCGATCCGGTCGGACGGGTTGCTCGATTCCGTGACCCTCGACGATATGCAAACCACCTCGGAGGTCATCGGCTACGTCGAACTCGGACTCAACTACGGAGACTATTACGATCGACTGATCGGCAGCGTCGTTCGCGCCAGCAGCGCGGTCGCCCTGGCCTTCCTGGTGCTGGCGCTGCTGGGGCGAATTCTGCTCAGACGCGCACTGAAACCGCTTTCGGACATCGAGGGCCCGCTGCGACGGCTGGCGGAAGGCGACACCAACTTTCAGGTCGACTCGTCGCCGCACCGGGAAATCGCGGCGATTACCGACGGCCTGAACATGGCGGTCACCCGAATTCGAGAACGCGACGCCCACCTGACCCACCTGGCGAACAACGACGACCTCACGGGTCTGCCGACCCGTCATTACTTCATGGAACTGGTGGCTCGTGAATTGCACGACCTCGGCGACAAGACCGGCGCCGTGCTGTTCGTCGACCTGGACCAGTTCAAATACGTCAACGACACCCTCGGCCATTCCGCCGGCGACGTCATCCTGAAACAGGCCGCGGAGCGTATTCGCCGGCCGGTGCGGAGCCGCGACACCGTGTCGCGGTTTGGTGGCGACGAGTTCGCGGTGCTGCTGTCCGGCGCGACCCGGGATGAAGCGATGGAGATCTCGGACCGGCTCATGGAATCGATGAGCGAGATGCCATTGGTGTTCGGGACGCATTCGTTCAACCTGAACTGCTGCGTCGGCATCGCCATCATCGACGGACAGAATTTCACCCCATCAGAACTGTTGGCGCAGGCGGATATGGCCTGCCAGCAGGCAAAGGACGACGGCCGCAACCGGGCGCGTGTCTACGAGCCCGATCTGGGGGCCATCGAGTCGATCAAGCTCGACATGGGATGGTCGCAGAAACTGCAATACGCGCTGAAGCACGACCTGTTCGTGTTTCACTACCAACCCATCCAGAGTCTCACCACCGGTGAGATCACCCACTTTGAAGTGCTGCTACGCATGCGGGATGGTGACGAGTTGCACCTCCCGGGCGCGTTCCTTCCCGCCGCGGACCGGTTCGGATTGATGCGCGACATCGATCGTTGGGTGATCTCGCACGCCATCGCCAATCTGGCCTGGTTTCGCCGGCGCGACAACGAAATCCGGTTCACCATCAACCTCTCCGGGGACAGCTTCACCGAAGGCGATCTGGTGGAGTTCATCACCACCCAACTCGAGGAACACGAGGTGCCAGCCAACGCAATCGTGCTGGAAATCACGGAGCACGTTGCCATCGGCAGCGTCAACGATGCCACGGCGCAGATCAACGAGCTCATCGCCATCGGCTGTGAATTCGCCATCGACGACTTCGGCGCCGGCTACAGCTCGCTGAACTACCTGAAGAAGTTGCCGATGCAATACATCAAAATCGATGGAACGTTCATCCAGAAGCTGACGAAAAGCAGCACGGATCAGGTAATCGTGCAGGCCATCGCGCAGATCGCCAAGGTCACCGGTAAGAAGACCGTAGCCGAGTTCGTCGAAGACGCCGCAACACTGGACCTGCTCCGCGAGTACGGCATCGACTACGCCCAGGGAAATCTGATTGGCGTTCCCGACACACGTATCGATCGGATGAGCGGTTACCCCTCGAAACCGGCCGACCTCAACTCGGTGGAATCCAACCCGGATTGATCGGTCCAATCCCTGTTCGCTGTTGCAAGCAAACGGGCTGCGCGAGATAGTCTGCGGCCCTTCAAGACACGGAAGACCCTGATGACGGATCCGAGTAACGCAGCCGACTTGTCGCTGTTCGACGCGCTGTACAACTGCCGCGCCATGCGCCGCCTCAAGCCGGACGAGGTGCCCGAGGAACTGTTGATTAAACTCATCGATGCGGCCAACCAGGCGCCAAGCGGCTCCAATGCCCAACGCGCCCGCTGGATCGTCGTGCGGGATGCGGAACAACGCGCCAAGCTGGCGGCGCTGAACAAGACCGCGGTAGAAGCATACGTGGGCCCCAGCGCGGGCCGGCCCGCGGAGTTGCCACACCATTCGGCCGAAAAGCGCGGACGCATGCTGGCTTCGGTGATGTGGCAAGCCGAACACATGGCGGAAATCCCCGCCCTGGTGATCGCCTGTTTTCAGTTCGACGAAGCAGTGGATGCGGCGGCCGCGTCCCGGGCCGGTGGCTCAATCTGGCCTGGGGTGCAAAACCTGCTCCTCGCGGCGCGGGCTTTGGGTCTGGGCGCCGCACCCACCACGCTGGGGCTGGCGGATCGCACCGCGGCTAAGCAGGTGCTCGGCCTGCCCGATGACATGGAGGCGTTCTGCCTGATCCCGGTGGGCTATCCGATGGGCAGATTCGGGCCGGTTACACGGTTGCCGGTGGAAGAAACGATGCGCTGGGACCGCTGGCAATGAGCAGCACCCCGGCGACTACCGAACACACCATCCAGACCGGCGGGCACACCACCTTCTACCTGGCCGCCGGTCCCGAGGACGCTCCCCTGGTGATCTTCGTGCATGGCTGGCCGGAACTGTCGCTGAGCTGGCGCCATCAACTGCCGGCGCTGGCGGAGTTCGGGTTCCGCTGTGTTGCGCCAGACATGCGCGGCTACGGGCGTTCCAGCGTGTACGACCGGCACGAAGATTACGCCCAGGAGCTGATCGTGGCCGACATGGTCGGGCTGCTCGAGCAACTGGGGTCCGAACGCGCCGTGTGGGTGGGCCACGACTGGGGCAGCCCGACCGTGTGGAACATTGCGAGCCATCATCCTGAGCGCTGCGTGGCCGTGGCGAACCTGTGCGTACCGTACCGCACCCTGGAATGCGGCCTGGACGCGCTGGTCGCCCTGGTCGATCGCTCGGTGTATCCCGAAGACGAATTTCCTGCCGGTCAGTGGGACTATCAGTACTTCTATCAGGAGCATTTCGCCAGGGCGACGGCTGAAATGGATGCAAATCCCTACAACACGGCCAAGCTGTTGTTTCGCAAGGGCGATCCGGCCGGTCGTGGCAGCCCCACGTTGACCGCAATGATCCGGCGTAACGGCGGCTGGTTCGGCGGCGCCGACGAGGCACCTGATCTGCCCCGGGATGACGACGTGGTCAGCGAAGCGGACCTCACCGTGTACGCAGAGGCGCTGTCCCGAAACGGCTTCTTCGGCGCGAACTCCTACTATATGAATCACGCCGCCAACGCGGCCTACGCGAATCGCTCGGTCAATGGCGGCCGGCTCGACATGCCAGTGTTGTTCATCGGTGCCGCCTATGACTACACCTGCGAGACAGCCACCTCACCGCTGGCCGGACCGATGCGCGAACTGTGCAGCGACCTGAGCGAAGCCGAGTGCGAATCGGGGCACTGGATGGCTCAGGAGAAACCGGCGCAGGTGAACGCCGCGTTACAGCAATGGCTGGCGTCCAATCCGCGCACTTAGAGTTCGGCGTAGCGCTCGATCACCTCGCGCCAGTCGACTGCTTCCTCCGGGCTACCGATGCTGGCGCCCATGCCCGGCATCGGCGTCACGGGTACCAGAACGCGCCCCACCCCCAATTCGGCAAGCCGCGGAATATCGTCCGGATCCTCCGGAACGCTGGTCGTAATCTCGAGCGCATCCGGGTCGCGATCGGCCGCCGCCGCGGAATCCCGGGCCAGCTGAATCAACTCCGGCGAGATACCGCGAGCCGGGAAGAATCCGTCACCCAGACGACCCGCCCGGCGCGCCGCGGCCTTGGAATGCCCGCCGATGATGACCGGCACGGACCCGCTCACCGGCTGCGGCCGGCAGTAGGCGCGCTGGAAGCTCACAAAGTCACCCTCGAAGGTCGGGGCATCCTCGCCCCACAGACAGCGCAGCGCCGCCACGTACTCATCGGTTCGGGCACCCCGATCTTCAAAAGGCACGCCGATCGCTTCGAATTCTTCCTTCAGCCAGCCAACGCCGATGCCGAGCAACACGCGACCGCCGGACATCACGTCCAGTGTTGCGATCTGCTTGGCCACCACGACGACGCTGTGCTGAGGCAGAATCAATATCCCCGTACCCAGCTTGATGGTGGTGGTGGCTGCCGCCACATAGGCCATCCAGATCAGCGGATCCGGCAGCGGGAAATCGTGTGCCCCGCCAGCCATTTTGCCGTCCGGGGAGTATGGGTACGCCGACTGGTAGCCCTCCGGGACCACCGTATGCTCCACCGTCCAGGCGGATTCGAACCCGGCTTCTTCGCCAGCCTGAACCAGCGCAATCGCCTTGGCCGGGTCCGTGTAGCGGCCCGTGTTGCAGTAGCGCATTCCGAATTTCATCAGCCTCCTCGCGTGCTGGATCGGCAGGTTCAGAACATATTGGCGCAGGTCGGTCGACGCCGGGTCGAGAACAGCTGATCGATCTCGAGGAGACGCTCCGGACGCGCAACGCGCATCCGGCCCATCCGAGCCAGCCAGGATGCGCTGGTGTGACCGGACACCAGCCCCGCCAGGGCTGATGGATCGAGCTCGATGTCCACCTCGGCTGAATCCGCGAGCCGTTCGACCTCGACCTCGGCCCCACCGCTGGCCACGCGATAACAGCCGTCGTTCCAGCTACAGATGTCATCATTGACCACACCCAGGGTTACCTCCCCGGGCCAGTCGTAGCCGCGTGCGCGCAGCGCGTCCTCGACGTCGACGATCCGTAGCCAGATGCCATCGCCGGTCCGACGCTGCAACATGCGCGGCTCCAACATCATTGCCGGGGCGGGATCGTCTTCGGGCACCCGGTACCAGCGGATCCGGTTGGCCAGATCGTGGCCCGCCAGGTACTCCCAGATGCCACGGTAGCCGTCGATGTCGATCCAGCCGAAGTCGAATACCTCCAGCACCTGATCCGCTTCCGGCGTGGTATCCAACTCCTGCCACTTGCTGCGATAGATGCAGTAAGCCGTGGGCACCTCGTCCGGGTCGTAGTAGACCGCGGCATAGAGTTTCTGGTTGGGTGGGGCGCGGAACATCAGCTGCCAAAGCTCGTCACCACGATGCAGCAGCCCACTGCCATCCGCGGTATAGCGTCGGTAGATCTCTCGAAGCGCCGGCAACGCACCGTCTTTATCGAGCAGTTTCGTGTGCCCCGGCGCCCGCTCACCGAATTGAAAACGGACGTAGCGTGGTTCGACGTCGTATTCAACGAAGGTCGTGCCGAGCCCGTAGCCGAAACGCTGGTAGATGGCCCCCATCGACGCCCAGAGAATTGAAATGGGTACGCCGTTGTCCTTGCTCTGGTGCAACAGACGGCTGATCAGCTCCCGAACGATGCCGCGGCGCCGGTAGCCCGGGTCCGTCGACACCAGCGTGACCCCGTCGGCGAGCACGCCGTTGCCGTTGAAGCGCATCTTGAACGGATACTGACCGGACGTCGCCACCGGTCTGGCACCATCGAAGGCGCACAACGTCCACTCCGGACGGATCGGCTCCGGTCGCTCGGGATCCGGCGGTTCATTGTTCGCAAACGCGTAGCTCGGCACCTTCATCAGCGCCTCCATCTCATCCGCCGTGGCGGCGCGGATTTCCAGATTGGTTCCCTTCACGCTCTCTCTCCTTGGTGCGTGTCGATGGTTGGGGCGCACATGGTAAAGGGACCGGTAAGGATTGTCGCCGGCACCGCAATCTGAAAGGATCAGGTTCCCGGCCCCAAGAATCCGCCAATGCTCGACGTTCTCTTTACCATCGCAATGCTGGCGCTGGCGCTGTGGGTGTTCAGCCGGTTCTATCTTGCGGGTCCGGACCTGAGTGCTTACGACCAACCGGTCGGAACTCCGGTGATCTCGGAAGCCCAGGTCAGCCCCGCGCACGAAGGAACGGTCGAGTTCATCCGCAGTAAGGGCCTCGCCGGTTCCGGAGGCGGCCGCGCGGCCTTGCAGAACCTCAGGGACGCACACGCCGCAGCCCTGCCGCGCTTCCCTTGCGACGCCGAGATCACACCCGTGGACGTCGATGGGGTGCCGGGCGAATGGGTACTGGCGACCGGTGCCAATCCGCAACACCGGTTGCTGTATCTGCACGGCGGCGCATTCATCCTCGGCAGCCCGGCGACCCACCGGGGTATCACTTCGGCCCTGTCCCTCAATGCGGGCGCCGCGGTGTTAGCCATCGACTACCGGCTGCGCCCCGAGCATCCGCATAGCGCGTCCATCGCTGATTGTCAGACGGCGTATCGCTGGATCCTCGAACATGGGCCCGACGGCGGGTCCCAAGCCGATGCATTGTTCGTCGCCGGTGACTCCGCGGGTGGCATGCTTACCCTGATGTTGATCGCGTGGGCGCGCGATCAGGGTCTGCGCCCCGTCAATGCCGCAGCGGCGCTTGCACCGGCAACGAATACCACCGGTGGGGCCCCGAGCATGGTGACCAATGTCGACACAGACCCTTACCTGGGCCCGGGTCTGGGCAAGTTCACTCGCATTCCTCGTACGGTGACCTTGCTGCTGCAGTGGGCGCTGCTGCGCATGCGCCCCTGCGACCCCATGGTCTCACCGATATTCGGCGATCTGGCCGGGCTGCCTCCCCTGCTGATTCAGGCGAGCGAAGCGGAGATGCTGATCGACGATTGCCGACGCTACGCCAACAAAGCGGTCGCGTCGGGTTCCCCGGTGATCCTCCAGACCTGGCCAAAGCTGGTGCACGTCTGGCACATGTTCGGCCAACCGGAGTCAGACGACGCGTTGCGCCGAATCGGCGAGTTCTTGTTACAGCACACCTGAGCCGATTCCAGAGCGCCTACGAATAGAAAGAGATTCCGCCTCCACGAAGACCTTTTTGACGTCGGGGAACTCCTCGCGAATGCGCCGATCGAGTCCCTCGATCGCATATTCGAGTTGCTCGATGGCAACGGTGTCTTCGAACTCCAGGCTCAACGTCACCAGTACATACTCGGGACCCATGTGCATGGTGAGCACTTCGTTCACCCGCACCACGATGTCCAGGGAAGCGGCGATGCGCTTGATCCCGGCAACCACTTCCGGGCGCGCGCCTTCCCCGATGAGCAGTCCCTTGGTTTCGTACGCAAGCCAGAGTGCTGCACCGCCGAGAATCGTCCCGATAACCACCGAGGCCATGCCATCGTACAACCCGTTGCCCGTGAGCTGCGTCATCCCCACTCCAGCAAACGCGACCACGAGCCCGAGCAGCGCGGCGCTGTCCTCGAACAGCACCACGAACAATGTCGGATCCTTACCGGTGCGTACCGCCTGGAAGTACCCCTGGCGGCCCTTGGCCTTGCCGAACGCGGTGAACGCGAACCACCAGGCGCCGGCCTCGAACAGGACCGCCAGACTCAGCACCACGTAGTTGATGAGCGGATTGACCAACTCCGCGGGCCGCAGGATGTGTTGCACCCCCTGGTAGATCGACACCCCGGCACCCACGGCGAAGATCAGGATGGCCACCACGAAGCTCCAGAAGTAGATTTCCTTGCCGTGGCCGAACGGAAAGTTCTCGTCAGCGGGCTGCCTGGCGCGCCTCAGACCGTGCAGCAGCAGCAATTGGTTGCCGGTATCGACCAGGGAGTGAATCCCCTCGGAGGCCATGGCGGAACTGCCGGTCATCGAAGCTGCCACAAACTTCGTCAGCGCGATCAGCGAGTTACCGGCCAATGCGGCGTAGATCACTTTCTTGGTGTCACCCGCCACGAATGGTCCTCATCCGAATAGTCCGCTCAGCCTATCAAAAAGGGCCCCAAGCGTAGTTTTTTGCGCCAGCTCACGTTTCCCGTGTGGCAAGGATCGCAACTTGCGCAGCGCCGTCCGCGTATCGTGACATGTGAAAGAAATCCCGGTTGCGGGACTCGATGAGTAAGGGACGACTGACATGAAAACCCACGCTGCTATCCTCTTCCTGTTGACGTTTCTGCTGCTGCCGTGTGCCGCGCAGGCCAACACACTCGCGCTGACCAACATGCGCGGACCGCTGTTCGAGGACGTCGACCGCTCGCTGGCCCACGCCCGGGAACTCAGTGCCGACGTGCTCGCGCCGACCAGTTACAACCGTGCCATGAGCTACTATCAGCGGGCTGAGGCCAAACTGACCCGGGCCGGCAGCATTGAATCGATCCGCAAGAACCTGCAACGGGCCGAGGATTACTTCCTCAAAGCCAGCGCCGCAGCGGAGGTTGCCCAGGCGGCCTTCGAAACCACGATCAGGGCCCGCAACGACGCACACAGTGCCGACGCGCTCAACTACGCAACGCGAAGCTGGGACGCGGCAGAGTTGAATTTCTCCGAAGCCACGCGGCGCATGGAACAGGGCAGCATCAAATATGCCCAGCGCTACGCAGAGAAAGCCGAACTCGGCTATCGCGAGGCGGAACTCGAAGCGATCAAGGTCAACTATCTGAGCGAGACCAAGACGCTGCTCAAACAAGCGGATGAACTGCGCGCCGATAAATACGCGCCCGTGTCATTCGCCCGCGCCTCTGAGTTGCTGCGGATCGCCGAAACCGAGCTGAACTCGAACCGGTACGACACCGATCGCCCCCGCAGCCTGGCGCTGGACGCCAAGCACAATGCCAGGCACGCAATCTACGTGTCCCGGCTGACACGCAAGCTGCGTGCTCGCGCCACGTCCCTGGAGGCAATTCTGCTGGACTGGGAAACGGCCCTGCGCGAACTCGGCGCGGTCCTGGACCAACCGATCTACTTCGACGAGGGCGAAGATCAGGCCGTCGCCCAGCTGCTGGCCGCAATGCGCAGCGTCATCGCCCAACAAGACCAGGCACTCCAGGAGCTCGAAGACAATCGCGCCCAGGTCAGGGCTCTGAACGCCGAACTCGCTTCCCTGCACGAGCGGCTGGGCGGAGAAAACGAAACGATCGCCAAGCTGAGCGAGCTGCTGGATAAGCAGAAACGCCATCGTCAACGGTTTGCATCGCTGGAGTCCATGTTCGCCGAGAACCAGGCAAGCGTGATGCGCAAAGGCGGCGACGTGATCATCCGTATGATCGGTCTGAATTTCGACAGCGGCGATGCCGCGCTGAAACCGCAACACGATGCGTTGTTGAAAATTCTCGAAGACGCCATCTCGACGTTTCCGGAAAGCAAGGTGGTCGTCGAGGGCCATACCGACGCCTTCGGCTCGGATGCGCAGAACCTCCAGTTGTCCCAGGCACGCGCCGATTCCGTGGTGTACTACCTGCTGAACAACATGCCGATATCACCCGCCAACCTGAGCTCCATAGGCTATGGAGAATCACGCCCGGCTGCGAACAATGAAACGGCCGCAGGGCGAACCCGCAACCGCCGTATCGACGTGGTGATTTACCCTAGCTGGTAACGCTTAGATACGACGCCCGTGCCACGCCTCGATTGCGCTTCGCACGTCGGAGTGATCGACCATTAAGGGTACGCATTCCGCCGCAAAGGCATCGACGAAGCGTCGGCTTGAATAGGGTGGGGTCTCAACCAGATACGCACAGATTCCACGAAAGCTGACGCTGGAGAAATAGACCGGCGAACCGCCGGCATTGGGAACCCGTTTCAATACCCAATCCCCCTTGCTTCGGCTGCCAGGAGCCTTCAGGAACAATGCGTCGATCGATCCGTCGGTACCTTCAGCGGCAACCTGTCTCCATTCTCTGGAGCGACGCGTGCCACACACCCCGAAGGACGGATCGCCCGCCAGTGTGTCGAGCCAGACGCGCAACTGCTCCACATCGCTGGGCGGGACGGTTCGTCCTGACGCGCGACGTTCTTCGATTCCTTCCGGCGGTGGCGCCAGCCGGGAGATTTCTTCCGCCAGGATCGAATACCCCGAGTGCCGAAGTTCGTCCAGCAGACTGGGCGAAAAGCTCAACCCCTCCGCCAGTCGTTTCTTGCAGAGCGAGTTGTTGTCAATCGTCCCGCCAATGCCACCCGCGGCACGCCAGACGATCCGACAGCGCTGGCCATCAGTGTTCAGGAATGCAGTGGTTTTCGGCCAATGCAGATCGAAATTGTGCATGGGTCGTGCTCCCAGGAGCTCAGTCCTTTCGATCACAAGTTAACTCGTTGCGGGGCCCGAGGTCTGCGGCAAACTTCTCATCCGACACACCACCGCGAGGAATTACCAACGGCGTCACGAGATCCTTGTGAACTCGTTCAGCTGAGACGATGCTTGTCCGGTGCGGCCGTCAGCCCGTCATGGAGTCGGCCGAACCGCCGTCGGCCCGCGTCCGATACATGTAGTCACGGGTCAGCGGTACCGTATTGTCGTTGGCGCGCGCGAACAGAACCTGAAACAACTGCAGGTTGCCCATCAGAAACGCGGCACTGGAACCCGCCAGATACAACCGCCAGGCGCGCACGAAATTTTCGTCGAATTTCGCGGCCGTCTCGTCTGCAACCGATTCGAAGCGCAACCACCACTCTCGACAGGTGCGGGCATAGTGCAGGCGCAAGTTCTCCACATCGAGCACCGAGAATCCGACCGGCTCGAACACGTCCATTATCTGGGCGAGGCTCGGCACGCTGCCGCCCGGGAAAATATTGCGCTCTATCCACGGATTGAGCGATTCAGACCAGCTGCGGCCAATGGAATGTACCAGCCCACGCCCCCCTTCCTTGAGCGTCCGGTCGATCGTGTGCCCCAGCACGGGAAAGTTCTTCAACCCAACATGCTCGAGCATGCCGATGGAGACGAACGCATCGAAGTCACCGCACGCATTGCGATAGTCGTCTTCGACGAAGGTAACCCGATCTTCCAGGCCTTCCACCCGCGTGCGCTCGTTGGCATACACGATCTGCTCGTGGGAAATGTTGTAGGCCGTCACCTCGACGCCATAGTTGCGCGCCATGTAGCGTGCCAGCGAACCCCACCCACAACCGGTCTCCAGAACCCGCTGGCCTTCCTTCAGCTCCAGCTTCCGGCAGACATGATCCATCTTTGCGAGCTGAGCTTGTTCGAGCGTCGTGGCCGAATCCGGAAAGTACGCGCAGGTGTACGACATTTCGTCGTCCAGCCACCGCGAATAGAATTCGTTGCCGAGATCGTAATGGCTGTGAATATTTTCCTTCGCTTTCAGCTTCGACGTGCCGCGTGGCCGATACACCCGGTTGATGAACCTCCGGCGCATCGAATTGGGCGGCATCGCACGCCTGTTAGCTGAAGCGAGCTCGACGAGAACGTCGATCGGATCGCCCTCCATCGTTATGCTGCCGTCGACATAACCATCGGCGAATGTCATTTCTGGTGAACTACAGATTCTGAACAGGGTTGCACGGTTCGGAAACGTCAGCGCTCCCACGGCACTCATGCCCGGATCATGGACAGCTTCACCGTCCCAGAGGGAAAATCGAACCTTGGGCCTGCCAACGACCCGCACCATTGCGCCAAGCAGCCAACGATCGAACCCCGTCGGGCTGGATACCATGCGCCGCATCCGTCTTTTTTCCACCAGGCGACCCGAACGATCTGTGGTCAGGTGAATTTCTTCGTTGGCCATGCCACTCATATCGCTCCCTCATTCACTTCCAGGACCCCCAGCCGTCGGCGCAGGAACCGCTCCAGCCACTTCGACAGGCGCCGCTCTCGACCGAACATCGTCGGCAAGCTGAAGAAATCGAGATGCTCGAGCGAGTATTCGGCACCGGTCAAGATCGCCTGGGCGGCAAGTCTGCCACTGGCAACAGCCGGACCAATTCCTTCACCGAGGTCCCGGGTCGCCAGTCCCACCGCATCGCCGACGATAAAGGCATTGTCCACCCGCACGGTTCCCAGATGATCCCGCAGAAAATAGCTGTAGCCCTTCGGGGCGTACTGCACCTCACCCACGGAACCCTCCTGGTCTAACAGATCCATATGGTGGTGCCAGTGGGTTTTGATGTCCTGGCCCGAATCCTTCAGCGCCTCGGCCACTCCGCCAACACCACAATTCAGGAATCCATCGGCCTTTGGCACGTACCAGGCATAGCCTGGCAACCCCTTGCGAAAGAACCAGAGATGGCAACGTTCGTCGTGCCATTCATAAGGGAATTCGTGTTCGAAGGTCGTGGTCTGCATACCCTTCGAGCGCGGATTCTGATCGCGAAACAGGGATCGATACACGGGGCACCGTGTGCCGCCCGCACCGACCAGATAGCGGGCACGATATTGGCCGTCGATCACGTAGTCGCCGTCATCCCCGGCAATTTCGCGAACGGTATGTCGATGAACAACGGCACCGCTGCGCTTGAGCAGGTAGTCGTCGAGCTCGCAGCGCCTTATCGAGTGCTGAACGGTGTTCAGTCTGAACTTCAAGCCGCGGATGTGCATGACCAGATGATCGAAGGTATTGAAGCGGTGTGGATAGCTGGACGGATCGAGTTCCAGATCCGCGACCGCCTCCGGGGTGATCCAGCCGGCGCACAATTTCGTGCGCGGAAACTCGTCGCGTTCGAGCACACCCACCGCGAAACCGCCCTGTACCAGTTCGCGCGCGCAGGTTGACCCAGCCGGGCCCCCACCGACTATCAGAACATCGTAGGACTGCATGACAACCTATCCCTCAACCCCATTCTGCCAGACCGCAAACTGCAGAAGATCGAGAATAGTGTAAGCGCGTTGCACGAATGTCAAAGTATGGGCAACGCATGGACGCGCTCCACGACGCGCGCGGCGCCGCGCGCGCTGACTCAGTGGTCAACTTTGCGGATAAGGTCGCCCTGGTGAACTTCACCTTCCTCGATCACCATCGCATGGACACCGCGCAGCCTATGCCGTGCACCCTCGCCCATGTTGACGAACTTCACGGCATCGACGCCAAACCGGGCGGCGAATTTCGAGCAACCCGTGTGCGGCTCCGCGGTGATCTCCACGACCGTATCGCCGATCGCGAGACGCTGTCCGACGCCAAGGTTGGCTTCACTCAGATCCAGATCCACGAACAGCTGATCGCCAGCCAGCGGCCAACGCTCGCGGCCGCCGGAAATAAGCTGCGCGCAGCGCGCGTTCATCAGGGTGAGCTGGGTTTGTGGGTCCGGCGTTACCCCTGTATCGAGGTATCCCTCGCGCCAGTCGTCGCCCTCGCAGCCGCGCTCCGTCGTCAGCTGGCAGGACTCGAGCACCCGGCGCTCGTCGGTGGCCGGACGGATCACGATCATCTCGAGCCGGCCTTCGTCGTTCGGCGACGCCTTAATCTCGGCAAGTCCAGCTTGCAACTGCTCGGGGGTCAGATGTTCCATCAGTTCTCCTGTCGTTTCAGCGTCGACTCAATGACCACCCAGCGAGGGCCGCCGTTCGAACCAGGGCTGCACCTGCTCCAGTTGAGCCGCGAGTTGCAGCAGCGTCAGGTCCGCCCCGACCCGACCCACAAACTGTACGCCGACGGGAAGATCCCCCTCCGTCCAGAACAACGGCACCGAGATGGCAGGCTGGCCCGTCGCATTCTGCAGATTCGTGAAGCCCCAGAAGTTTCGGAATCTCTCACCGTAGCTGCTCTGATCGTCGTCCCGGGTATCGAGCCAGCCGAGCGGCACCGGCGGGCTCACCAGGGTCGGGGTCAGCATCAGATCATAGCGCTGATGAAAGTCGGCCACGACGCGCGCGGTGCGATGCAGGACCTGTATCGCCTTCACGTATTCGGTACCCGTAACCGCACGCCCATACTCGAGGGTCTGGCGGGTTGCCGCCTCGATGTCATCGGTTGCAAGCTCGCGCCCGAGCACGGTCAGCCGCGTATCAATCTGGTACGCCACGTTCGCAGCCACGATGACGCCGGTCGCTGTCAGCAATTCCCTCCGGTCGAAATCGGGGCTCGCTTCCTGCACGTGATGTCCCAGGGATTCGCACAGTGCCGCCGCATGTCGAGCGGCCTCGACACAGGCAGGGTCGGCGTCGACGCCGGTCAGGGGCGCCAGATCCAGAGCAATGCGCAAGGCGCCCGGAGCATCCGCGCAGGCTGCCAGATAGGACCCATCGAACGCCGGCGCGAAATACGGATCGCCCTGAAGCGGCCCGTGGGTTGCGTCGAGAAACGCAGCACTGTCGCGCACCGTGCGAGACACGACGTGACCGATGGACATACCTCCCCAGCCTTCGCCGACATCGGGCCCCACCGGGTTGCGGGCACGGGTTGGTTTCAGACCCACCAGCGCACAGCACGCCGCGGGGATCCGAATGGAGCCGCCCCCGTCTGTGGCATGGGCTGCCGGTACGATCCCCGCGGCAACCGCCGCACCGGCACCACCGCTGGAGCCGCCGGTGGTGTGTTCTAGGTTCCACGGGTTGCGGCAGGGTCCGTAAAGCGCTGGTTCGGTAGTGGTGGTCAGCCCAAATTCCGGCGTATTGGTGCGTCCGAACAGCAACAACCCCGCAGCGTGGTAGCGCCTGACCAGTTCAGCGTCGTGATCGGGGACGAAGTCAGCGAATAGCCGGCTGCCCGAGGTGCTCGGCAGACCCCGCTGGTAGACGATGTCCTTGATCAGAAAAGGCACGCCCGCCAGGGGCGAGTCTGGCAGCGATTCGGCGGCCCGCTGGCGTGCGACGTCGTCGCATCGCTGGACCACAGCATTCAACGTCGGGTTGTGGGCATCGGTGCGTTCGATCGCTTCGTCCAACACCTCCGCGGCGCTCACTTCACCCGCCGCGATGAGCCCGGCGAGGCCCAACGCATCGTAGTTCTCGTAATCGGCGAAACCGCCCATGCCGCGCCCCATGGAATCCCGAAAGGCGCGCAGTATAGGCTTGGCCGCAACCACCGTCCCACTGCTATAGTCCATGACGGTGAGATTGGGGGATACCATGAAGCGACTTTTCGGACGACTCGTTGGAGCAACGCTGATGTTGGCCGCGCCTGGCCTGGCCATCGGCAGCGCTACCGTGCTGTACCAGGACCACACCATCAACGTTGCCGACACCCTGGCAGACCCTAACGACCTGTGGATTCAGCCGAGCGAACTGACCCGCGTGAACGGTTTCGAACTGAAGCCAGAAGGGGCCTGCATCGACGATATCTGCGTGCCGGTGAAACAGAACGAAGACAGCGAAATCTTCATCACCCGGGGCGACACCCGGTGGTTCAACGTGACCGAACTGGCCCGCCGCCTGCAGCAACCCTTCGTCGCCGACTACGATGCGGCGATCTGGAGCTTCGGGGCGGTCCCCGCAACGCGTGCCAGCTTCCTGCAGAAAGGCGTCGCCCCGGACTTCGCGCTGCAAGACCGGCGTGGTCGCGAGGTCACCCTGGCGGATTACGACGGCATGAAGGTCTTGTTGCTGACCTGGGCCTCGTGGTGAGGCTGCCGTTTTGACCTGTCAGGTTGGCAGGCTGTTTACGAAGATCTGGAAGACGAGAATTTCATCATCATCGCCGCCGCCCAGGACACGGGCGGAGAAGCCGTTGCCGGGACCTGGTACGACCAGGCCAAGGCCACCTATGTAACGCTGGTGGACACCAATCACACGATCAGCTCGTTGTACGATCTGGTCAATGTGCCGTCCGCCGTGTGGATTGACGAGCAGGGCCAGGTGCTGCGCATCGACGAAGGGGCCTACGCCACGGTTCACAAAATGGGAGAGTTCGAGTTCGGCCGCGACGACTACGCGCCCATGGTGGTCGATTGGGTACGCAACGGGCCGGACAGTCGCTATGTTGCCGACGCGAAGGCGGCGACGAGCCGGCTGACGCCAAAGACAGCCGAGGCGGCACGCGCCGAACCCGCCTTCAAACTCGGCGTTTACTTCCATTCCCGAGGCGATGGGGCGAAGGCAGATCAATACTGGGAGCAGGCTCAGGCGTTGAACCCGGATAGCTGGAACTACGCGCGCCAGGACTGGTCGTTTACACCCGAGCAAGCCAATGCCAACTGGGCCGAAAAATTCGAAAGTCTCGAGGGTAAACCCTACTACAAGCCTATAGCGGGGCTGGACAGCCCGGGCGGCGAAGGCTGAGGGAACGACTCAACCTTCGCCTTCTATTCATTCCAGGAGGTCGCTTTCCCTACAGGTGCTCAGGAAGCGCCTCCGCGATCGCCTCGGGAGTGGTCGTGGGACCGTACCGAGCGACGACTGACCCGTCCCGACCGACCAGGAACTTGGTGAAGTTCCAGGGGATGTCGGTTTTGCCTTCGTCATCGGCCTGTTCGGCCTTGAGATACTTGTACAGATCGCAAGCGCCGTCGCCATTGACCTCGATCTTGGCGAACATCGGGAACCCCACGCCGTATTTAGACGTCGCGAACTCCAGGATCTGTTCGTTGCTGCCCGGCTCCTGAGCACCGAACTGGTTACAGGGAAAGCCGAGCACCGTAAAACCCTTGGCTTCGTTGTCTTCGTGTAGTGTCCGCAGACCTGCGTACTGGGGCGTCATCCCTCATTTACTGGCGACGTTGACGATGAGGCAGACCTTGTCCTCGTAATCAGACAGGCGGACCGTGTCACCGGTGATGCTCTGCATTTCGAAATCGTGAATTCCCGCCATGTCATTCTCCTGCTCTCGGTATCGCGAAGTTAGTCCACCAGCGCCTGATAGACCAGGGCCTTGAGCTGACGTCGGATCGGGTAGGACGAGGACGGGATGAGCTGAGTCATGAACAGCACCGTCAGATCCTCGACCGGGTCGATCCAGAAATAGGTGCTGGCGGCACCGCCCCAGGCGTAGTCGCCCGCGGAATCGAGCACGTTCGCCGCTGCGGGATCGATGACCACGGAAAAACCCAGGCCAAAACCTATGCCTTCGTATGGGGTCTCGCTGAACACGGCTTGACCCATGTCTTTGAGGTCCTGATGTCCCGGCAGGTGATTCATCGTCATGTACTCAACCGTCTTTCGGCCCAGCAACCTCGCGCCGTCGAACTGGCCCTTGCCGCGCAACATCTGCGTGAAGCGATGATAGTCATCCACGGTGGAAACCATGCCGCCGCCGCCCGAGACGAACGTCGGTCGCTCGAGATAATGGCTCGTCTGAGGATCATCCTGCAGCTTGCAGGTATCCGTTTCAGGCACGCGGTCATAGCAAGCTGCGAAGCGCTCGACCTGCCCCTGACGCACTGCGAACGCCGAATCCACCATGCCCAGCGGCCCGGTAATGTGCTCGGCGATGTAGTCATCCAGCGCCTGGTCGGCAAACAGCTGCACCAGATAGCCCAGGACATCAGTCGATACGCCATAGTTCCAGCGCGTGCCCGGCGAGAACTTCAGCGGAACCTCCGCCAACATCTCGATCAGGTCATCGAGCGTACCTTGAGTGCGCAGCTCGCCCTGGCCACGCGCCCGGTACATCGCGTCCACCGGATGGGCGTACTGGAACCCGTACACCAACCCCGAGGTGTGGGTGAACAGATCCTTGATGGTCATGGCCCGCTCTGGATCGGCCACCTCGAAGTCGTGTTCGTCACCCCCGGCGAACACCTTGAGATCCTTCCAGGCAGGAATGTATTTCGCCACCGGGTCATCGAGCTGAAAGTGCCCTTTTTCGTACAGCATCATCAGCGCAACGCTGGTGATCGGTTTGGTCATCGAGTAAATCCGGAAGATCGTGTCCCGGCGCATTGGCTTGCTGCGTTCGACGTCCATTTCACCGCAGCTCAGAAACAGCGCTTCTTCCCCGCGTCGCGACACCAGGCACGCATATCCCGGCAACTTGGAATCGTCGACATAGCCCGCCATGAAGTTCTGGACGTAGTCGAGTTTCGAGCTGGAAAAACCAAGGGGCATTGGGGCTCCTGGCGATGGTTCCTGGCGCTGGAAAGGATCGCGTACGATACCCGAAACGGGCGGTGCGAACCGACGAACCGAGGGGCCAACCCCAGCGTGCCTAACGGTGGAATCGGTCCGGGCTGAACGGCGCCGGATCGAACCGCGGTTGCCGGCCCAGCACGGCGTCGCAGATCAACTGTCCGGTGACCGCCGCCGTGGTCAAGCCGATATGGTGATGGCCGAATGCCGCGTACACCATCGATCCGTGCCGCAGCGGCCCGATGGCTGGCAGGAAATCGGGCAACGTCGGCCTGCTGCCACGCCAGCGGTTGCGAAGGGGGCTCAACACCGGACCGAACAAGCGCCGCGCCTGGCGCTCGAGAATATCCGTCCGGCGCCAGTCCGGGGCTGCTTCGGCCCGCGCGAACTCAACGGTACCCGCAATACGCAGTTCGCCGTCCAGGGGCGTCGCCATGAATCCGCGGCCGGCAATGGCCACCGGCGCGGCCAACCCGTCGACCGGGTCGAAACCGACGTGATATCCCATTTCCACCGCCAGGGGCACGGTACAACCCAGCGGTGCGCACAGTTCCGCGGAACGCCATCCGGCGGCGATCACCACCCGGGATGCATCCAGGCGCCAGTTCTGGGCGGTCAGGGTCACGCCGGTTTCGTTCATCGAAAGCCGCTCGACGCGCCGGGTGTGAAGTGTTCCTCCCGCCGCGCAAAACGCGGTCGCCAGCGTCTCTACCAGACGACGCGGGTTCAACACGTGCGCCGTGTCGGGGTGATAGAGCCCCCGATAGACCGGCGCCAGCGCCGGCAGGCGCGCGGCGACCTCGCGCCCGTGCAGATCCTGCGCGGCGACGCCCCGTTCGCGCATGACGCGACGCTGAATCTTTCCCTTTGCGTAGTGGCGCGGCGTTTCGTACGCAAGGTAACTGCCCGCGCGCACCAACAGTTCACCCGCCGCACAGCTCTCGAGTTCCTCGATCCACGCGCTGACGGCGCCGCGAACGAGATTGGCCAGCGCAATGGAGCCCCGTTCCACGGCCGCGGGCCGACTGGCCCAGGCCATGCGGAGCATCCACCCGGCCAGGCCCGGCACCCGGGTAGGTTTCAGGTACAAGGGGCTGTCCGGATCGCCGAGCATCGCGGGCAATCCACGCAACACATCCGGGCGCGCCAGGGGGAGCACATGGTCCACGGCGATCACCCCGGCGTTGCCATGGGAGCACCCTGCCCCCGGCAGTTCCGGATCGAGCACTACCACCTGCTGGCCGGCGCGCTGCAAGGCACGCGCGCACGCCATACCGACGACGCCGGCACCCACCACCGCGATGGTCATGCGCGCATCATCGGTTTAGTCCTGGCCAGCGATCTGGTAGGCAAGACGCTTGAAATCGGCGGAGAATGGGTGCAGGAATCCAGGCATGCGCTGAGTGAAGCACATCATGGTCAGGTTCGCCTTCGGCGCCATGCATGAGTGGGTTCCCGCAATGCCGCCCCAGTGATATTCACCCTGGGCACCCGGGGGTTCGTCCTGCGCAAGCGACTCCTTGAGCGCGAAGCCCAGACCGAAGGTGGTGCCGGGCAATTCCATCACGAAGCGCACCCGTGCCCCGGACGGCAGCCGGTTGGTGCGCATCAACGTCAGGGTCTCCGGTTGCAGCAGGCGCGCGCCGTTCCATTCACCTCCGTTGACCAGCATGCGTACGAAGCTGAGATAGTCGGATGCCGTCGACACCAGCCCATGCCCCCCGGGCTCGAAGCTCGGCGGGTCGCTGAAGCTGGTTTCGTACGGGTCGTCCACTTTGACCAGCCCGCCCTGCATCGGCTGCAGCATGTCCGTGGGCGCGTACATCGCCGTGAAGCGATCACGCTTTTTCTCGGGCACGAAGAAATCCGTGTCGTGCATGCCGAGCGGGTCGAGAATCCTCCTTTTCAGAAACGCGCTGAACTTCTCTCCCGACCAGACCTCCACCAGGCGCGCGAGGATGTCCGTCGAAAAACTGTAGCGCCAGCGCGTTCCCGGCTGATCGGCGAGTGGCAGATCTGCGAGCCGTGCCACCAGACTCTCGAGATTTTTGATCGCGCCAGTGAGGCCCGCGAGGCCGGCCTGAGCGTACCCCTGGTCGATCACCGAGGTGGGATCCACGAAGCCGTACGAGAATCCGGCACTGTGACTCATCAGATGGGCGATGGTCGGTTCAAGCTTCAGCGGCTCGACCACCTCGATGCTGTCCGCGTCGCCACGCAACACGCTGAGGTTCGCAAGCAACGGCAGGTGCTTCGCCAGGGGGTCATCCAGGGCAAACTTACCCTCTTCGTAGAGCATCATCGCGGCAACCGAGGTGACCAGCTTAGTGTTCGAGTAGACCCGGAAAATCGCGTCACCGGTGAGCGGACGCTTGCTCTCGAGATCCATGTAGCCGTACGTCTTGAAGTCCAGCACGTCCAGGCCACGCATGATCAGCGTGTTGCAACAGGACAGGATGTTCTCGTCCACATAGAACTGCATGCGCTCGTGAATGGGGGAGAAATCGAGGTCGGAAGCAACGATATCGATCATGGGGTGATAGGTGTCCCGAAAGATGATGGATGTCCAGATCTTTCCGGGCGGCGTTGGGAAAGGGGCGGCATTGTAGCCGACACGACGCCTTTTCGTCTGGCGTTGTGGGGTGGCGGCAGCTAGTGTTCGCTGGGTGAGCGACGCGCCGACATCCGACGCCCCTGTCGATGCCCGGAGGCCAGGACTGGCGGTCAGCCTCGCTCCATTGCTCACGTTGATCGGTCTGCTCGCGCTGAACGTCTATTTGTTCGGCGACGACGCACTTTCCGGGCCTCACCAGATCGCATTGCTGGTGAGCGCCGGGCTTACCGCCGCACTGGCGATTCGAATCGGGGTGCGGTGGCTCGACATCCAGGACGCGATCGTCGCCAGCATCGGCATCGCCGTCCCGGCCATTCTCATCCTGCTGATGGTGGGTGCGCTGTCCGGCACCTGGCTGGTGAGCGGCATCGTGCCAGCAATGATCTACTACGGACTGCACCTTCTGAACCCGGCGATCTTTCTGTTCGCCGCCTGCATCATCGGCGCCGTGATCTCGCTGGCCACGGGGAGCTCCTGGACTACGTCGGCAACGGTTGGGATCGCGCTGATGGGGATCGGCCGGGCACTGGGCATTCACGAAGGAATGATCGCGGGCGCGGTGCTTTCGGGCGCCTATTTCGGTGACAAACTCTCGCCGCTGTCGGACACCACCAACCTCGCCGCGGGCGTCGGCGGGATCGATCTGTTCACGCACATCCGTTACCTGGTCTACACCACGGGACCCTCGATCAGCATCGCGCTGCTGGGCTACCTCGCCCTCGGACTGTTCGGCGGCACCGGTGGCGGGCAGGTCGACAATCAGCTTCTCTATGACGCGCTGAATGCCCGATTCGATATCAGCTTGTGGCTGATGCTGGTTCCAGCACTGGTGATCTATATGATCGTGCGGCGCGTGCCGGCACTGCCAGCCATCTTCGTCGGTGCGCTGCTCGGCGCTGTCGCGGCGCTCATCGCGCAGCCGGAGGTGGTGCTGCTGGCTGCTCCGACCGCCGGCAACGCGGCCGCGTACACCGGCATCATGACCGCGATGTTCGGCGAGGTCGCGATCGCCACCGGACACCCGGTGCTGGACGAACTGCTCCACTCGAAAGGCATGGCGGGGATGCTGCCCACGATCTGGCTGATCCTCTCGGCGATGGTATTCGGCGGCACCATGGAGGCCGGTGGGTTTCTCAAGCGCATCACCAACGCTCTGCTGGGGCGGGTTCGCTCCGATGGATCGCTGATTGCGGCCACCACAGGAACGTGCCTCACAGCCAATGCCACGGCCTCGGATCAATACCTGGCGATCGTGGTGCCCGGGCGGATGTTTGCCAACGCGTTCCGCGAGCGCGGGCTGGCACCCCAGAACCTGACCCGGACCCTGGAGGACGCAGGGACCGTGACCTCGGTGTTGATTCCCTGGAATACCTGCGGTGCGTTCCACGCCGGAGTGCTCGGCGTGGCGACGTTCAGCTACGCGCCGTTCGCATTCTTCTGCCTGCTGAGTCCCTTCATGACGCTGCTGTTCGGGTACCGTGGCTTTCGCCTGGCGCGCACCGAGGCCCAATCAAAGGCTGATCCATGAAACCCGTGGCACACGGGCTCGCAATCGCTCTCGCCACGGGTCTCGTTGCGCTGAGCAGCTGCGTACCGCCGGATCCTTCGGACACTCGTGTCATCAGCACAGCAATGGAAAAGGCCGCGCAGCGAATTACCGGGCCGCTCATTCGGGAGGTCGTGGCGGAGATCGCCAGCGATGCTTATCAGGGCCGAGCCCCGGGCACCGACGGCGATCGCATGACTCGCGACTACCTGAGCGCGCGGCTACGCGACGCCGGACTCGCCCCGGGCGCGAACGGCAGCTGGCAACAACTATTCAAGCTGATCGGCGTCACCGCCGCCCAGCCTGAGTCCTGGACATTCCATCACGAGGGCACCGAAACGCGAATTGCCCAGCACGACGAATTCATCGCAGCCAGCGGCCTGCAGGCCCCTGTGGCTGCATTGAACGAGGCGGAACTGGTGTTTGTCGGCTACGGAATATCAGCACCCGAGTACGGGTGGGACGACTACGCGGGCCGCAACCTGAAAGGCAAGGTGCTGGTCATGCTGAACAACGATCCGCACTGGGATCCGGAACTGTTCGCCGGCGAACGTCGCCTCTACTACGGCCGCTGGATGTACAAGTACGAAACCGCCGCAGCCAGGGGCGCGGCCGGCGCGATCATCATCCATACGACCGAATCAGCCGGTTACCCATGGCGCGTCATTCAGTCGTCGTTTTCCGGCCGCCGCTTCGAACTCCCGCAACGCGACGGGCCGCGTCTTGCGATCAAAGCATGGATGACAAGCACCGCCGTTGCCCGTCTGGTGGCGACGGCCGGTTTCGAGCTCGACGAACTGATCCAGCATGCCCGGCATCGGGAGTTCACTCCAATTCCGCTGGGCATCACGACGTCACTGACCCTGCGCAACGCCCTCAGCGCCGTGGAGAGCGGCAACGTGGTCGGCCAGCTGCGCGGCAGCGATCCCAAGCTTGCCGGGCAACTGGTGATCTATACGGCGCATCACGACCACATTGGTGTGCGCAGCGGACCGCAGGGTGATCAGATTTACAACGGCGCGCTGGACAATGCCAGCGGCACCGCGATGGTGATGGCTATCGCCGAAGCGTTCGCGGCATTGCCACGAGCCCCGCGACGCTCCGTACAATTCATCTTCGTGGGCGCGGAAGAGCAGGGACTGCTCGGCTCGCAGTACTACGCCGAAAACCCCTCGGTGGCGCCGGGTCAAATTGCTGCGAACATCAATTTCGACGTCGGCAGCAACAGCGGTCGGGCCAGCGACGTGGTCTACATCGGTTTGGGCCGGTCGAGCCTCGACGCGATCGCACAGCGGGTGGCGGATCACCAGCAGCGGACGCTGAAGCCGGACCCGGACCCCGGCAAGGGCCTGTTCTACCGGTCAGATCAGTTCAACTTCGCACGCATCGGCGTGCCCGCGCTGTATATACGGGGCGGCCGTGACATCATCGGCCACCCGGGCAGGGGGGAGGCGCGGGCGGCAGCGTACCTCGCCAATCACTACCATCAACCCAGCGACGAACTGACCGACGACTGGAACTTCGATGGCATGGTCGATGATGCGCAGTTCGGTTTCCTGGCGGGTCTGCTGATCGCCAACGCTGATGAGCTACCCACCTGGAATTCCGGCGACGAGTTCGAGGCGGCGCGCAAGGCCGCCCTGAGGCGCCTCACCGACTGATCAGGCGTCGCCAGGTCCGGCGGCCGTACGCCGGAGACGTTCCGGGGTCATCGGCAGGTCGCGCAGCCGCAGTCCGGTGGCGGCGAACACCGCATTGCCCAGCGCCGCGGCGGTTGGGCCCTGGGTCGCTTCACCGGCCCCCAGCGAGGGCTCCTCAGGCCGATCGATCAGCACGGTCATCACCTCCGGCACTTCGCTGAAGCGCAGAATCGGGTAGCTGTCCCAATCCGTCGAGGTGACCCCGTCGCGCCCGAATTCGACCGCCTCCTTCAAGGTCCAACTCAGCGACTGGACGGCGCCCCCTTCCAACTGATTGACCAGCCCGTCGGGGTCGATCACCTGGCCGGCATCGGCGGCGATCCAGACCTGCTCCGCGCTGATGGTGGCGCTGTCGGGATCGACAGCTACCTGCACGACCACCGCCGCATAGGACGCCTGATTCTTGTATCGCGCGACGGCCACACCGCGGCCACGGCTCGGTTTCGTGTATGTGCACGTGCCCGTGCCCGTGCCCGTGCCCGGAGAAGGGCAGTCGAGTCCACCGGCCAGCGCAACGACGCGCTCGAGAACCGCCCGCGCCCGGCGGTCGTCCAGGTGGTTCATTCGGAACTCCACCGGGTCGTGGCCAGCGGCCAGCGCCAATTCATCCATGAACGATTCGATCGCGAACACGTTTGCGTGAGCACCCAGTGCTCGCAGCGACGATGTACGCAGGGGGCTGTCGGCGACGAATCGTTTCACGACGCGCGGCGCGTGCAGCGCGTAAATCGGCCACGCATTGCGGTGGATACCCACCTCGGCCCGCAACGCCGGTCGCGGTACTGCGCGTGGTATCGGTTCGGCAAGATGTCCTGCGGCAAGCAGGTTCAAACCGTCCCCACCTGGCATCGGCCGTCCCATGTGGGTGAATCCCCAGACGTCGTGCGACCATCCACAGATGCGACCTCGTTCATCCAGCGCAGCTTCCATACGCACGTGGGCCGCCGGACCATAGGGTTCCCACTGATGTTCCTGCTGGCGGGTCCATTGCAGCATTACCGGCCGCCCCGGCAGCGCTCGAGCGCAGAGCGCGGCATCCAAGGCAACGTCGTCAGCACCGTTGTGGCCGTAGCAACCCGCGCCCGCGGTATGCACGACGCTGATCTTGTCCGTATCCATCCGGAGTGCGCGCGCCAGACAGCCGCGCAGCAGCTCGATACCTTGACTGTGCGACCAGACCGTCAGATGGCCATCCAGATTCAGCAGCGCGACGGCCGCCGAGGGCGCCAACGATGCATGCATGAGGTATGGCCGCGAGTATTCTGCAACCACGCGGCGAGCGCCCAGGGGCCAGGTGAGCGGGGGAACTTCGGCCTCAACAGGCACTCCCTCGCGCAGCGGAAACGCGGCACTTTCGTTGGCCACGAGATAGGCGGAGAGATCTGCAACTTCCGGCAGGCGCTCTGCATCGTGCCAGCGCGCCGCCGCGCTGGCGCGCCCGGCGATACGAATCGCGTCGTACTCGGATTCGGCCAGCACGGCCAGAAAACTGCCGTCGACCACCACGCCCAGCAACCCGGGTTCACGCTCGATCCGGCTGCGATCGAACCGCGCCAGGCGGTGGTTCGGGCCGGGCGGACGAATCACCCGCGCATGACAGAGCCCGGTCAGTTCGAGGTCCTGCAGGAATACCCCGGCGCCGCGCAGTTTGGGTTCGAGGTCAACCCGCAGCATGCCTCGGCCTACCCACCGATGCTCGGTCGGTGAGCGTTCCGGCGCCAGCTCATCGATGGTGGTTCCAAAATCGCGGCCGCCCTGCAGTTCCCAGATCGAGACCGTCTGATTGCCCCCGGGCGCACTGATGATTCCATCCGCGATATCCAGCGTCGCGACATCCGCGTCGAGTACTGTGGCGGCCTGTGCCAGCAACAGACGCCGGGCCCAGGCACCGGCCTGACGCAGCGCAGCGCCACTCTGCTCGATGGACATCGACCCCGCGGTGACCAGCTCGTTCGGCGCGACCCCGGTACGGGTGACGGCCACCCGCACCCGGACCGGTTCGACGCCCAGTTCATCCGCAAGGATCAACGTGAGCGCGGTCAGAATGCCCTGGCCGAGCTCGACCTTGCCGGTGCGCAAGGTGACGGTTGCTTCCGCGTCGATTGTGAGCCATTGGTCCAGCTCCGGGTTACGGACCAGCGATGGGGGCAGCTCCGCTCGATCAGCCATTCGCCGACAACTCGCAGAACGCGTTGAGGATTCTCGGCTGCGCGCCACAGCGACACAGGTGGTCGTCCAGCGCGATTTGAATTTCCCGCCTGCTCGGTCGTGGATTGGCGTCAAACAGCGCACGTGCCGCGATCAGGATGCCGGACAGGCAATAACCGCACTGGGCCGCGTTGTGGTCGAGCAACGCCTGTTGAATTGGGTGCAGGGTTTCGTTCGCGAACCCTTCCAGGGTCACCAGCGACATTCCTTCGAACTCGCCCACGGTGCGCCGACAACTGAACTCAGGTGCACCGTCTACCAGCACCTTGCAGGCGCCGCACTGCTCCAGGCCACAGCCGAGTTTTACGCTTTTGAGGCCGAGCGCATCACGCAGGACATGCAGTAAGGGCACGTTGCGATCTACATCGAGTTCGTGGGACACGCCGTTGACAATGACGCGCATCAGAACAATCCCATCTGACGGTCATCGCCCACCACCTGCGCGAAATCGAGGCCAAGCGTGCCGAGTACGGGTTCCGCCACCGGCAGGATCTGTTTCTGTACGTAGTGCTCCCGATCCGGTTCGTGCTGAAGATTATCCAGCGGTTCGGGACCGGCAACGGTGATTAGATAAGACACGATGCGACCTACGTCACCCGATTTTCGCGCCGCGACGACGTGCGGTGGCGAAGTGGCCGTGTATTGCGCCGGTGGCTTGCGCAAACCCTTTCGGTAGACCAGCAAATCGTCCAACGCACCCTCACGAACCTGTCGCACCACATCGAACAGATAGTCGGTGACGTCCTGGTCGTCGAACAGACGATAGTACAGTTCGCGTTGCACCTGCTTTGCCAATTGCGTCCAGTCACGGCGCACGACTTCCATGCCAACGAACTCCACGGCATCGGGATCGCAGCCCTGAACGAGTCCCGCATAGCGCTTGCGGGCCCCACCCGCGCCATGCCGCACGGAGGGCAGGAACAGTTTCGTGTACAGCTTCTCGAATTCGAGTTCCAGGTGGCTCTCGACCCGCCAGCGCTGCCCGACCAGCTCCGCAAGCTCTCGTGTACAGCGCTGCGCCAGCTCCGCACCGAGCGGTCCGGCCGCGGTTGCGTCGCTGAGTCCCGAGGCAACGAAAACGCTGTCCGTATCCCCGTAAAGCACCTCGTATCCACAGCGTTCGAACCAGTCTTTAGACCACCGCAACAGAAACCGGCCCTGCCCGGTAATGGCGTTGGCGATGTCCGGATTGTGGAACCGGCATGCCGGTGTGCCGAGCACCCCGTAGAACGAGTTCATCAGGATTTTGATGGCCTGTGATGCAACCTCGTCGCCACTACGCTTGGCGGCCTCACGCTGTGGAAACAGCGCTTCGAGCATGGCGGGCAGGATGCCGGGTTCCCGCCGAAACGAGGCTCCCGGCAGCTCGATGCGATCTTCCGCGTCGGAGGGGTTGCCCAGGTAACCCAGGGGGTCGATGTTGAAGGTACGAATGATGCTCGGATACAGACTTTTGAAATCGAACACCCAGACATTCTCGTGAATGCCGGTGACCGGTTCGAAGACGTGACCCCCCGACTGGGCTTCGAACACGCGCGAATCGTCCGATCGAACGGTGGGTGCGACGTAACCCCTGGGTCCCAGCGCGGCGAGATAGAGGAAATCGAAGGATGCAATGCTGGCGGCAACGCGGTCCGGAGTCATCCCAGTGAGTGCACTGCGGGCAAAGGCGAGGCGAATCAGGTTCAGCTCATCAACGATTTCCCGCACCAACCGCGCATCGGTGCGGGCATACCGGGCGAAGCCCTCCAGGTCGTGCTGATAGCGGTGCATGATCTCGCCGGCCCGATCGACAACGTCGCCATCCAGCGCCTTGCCTTCGCCAAGCACCTGCCGGCCAACCGCGTCGAGGGAGTAATCGTCCATCCGCACGAACGCGCCGCGCAGCAGGTCGATGCCATCGAGCACCACCCGACCGGGCACGTTGGCGCTGCCACTGCCGAAGTAGCCCTGGGCGGCCCGCAAGCGCAACTCGCCCTTACCGCGGCCCAGCTCGAAGGGATGCCCGACACGCGCAGCGATGCGCGCCAGCACGGTCAGATCGAAGTCGATCACGTTCCAACCGGTCAGCACGTCCGGATCGAGTTCGGCGATCCGGTCGCAAAATGCATCGAGCGTCTGCCATTCGTCCGGATAGCCGCGGGCCTGCTCGGGCATTTCCCGGTTCCGCGGGTCGCAGATGAGTACTTCGTCAGCCCCGCAGCCGTACAGGGAAATGGCCAACAGTTGCTGGGCCTTGGCGTCGGTCTCTATGTCGAACGATAGAACGCGCGGTTCTATCTCGAGCGTCGCCGCGCTCACCTGCGGGTCGTCGAACACCCAGGTGGTGCCTTGGCCCGGCTGCGCCTCGCCCTCGATCAGACACGCGCCCCGAATGCTACGGTCGATCAGATAGCGAACGGCGAAGCGTACATCGGCTTCGAAGGTCGCCACGCCCTGATGGTGCAGCCGGTCGCGGATGGGCGGTGTATCCGAGGGAACGCGCACCTCGACCCGGCTCACCGGCTCACCGGCAAAACTGCGCAGCTCGGTCTCCAGCACGGGCCGATCGCTGAGTTCCGCCGCCAACTGGGCATCGCCGCTGCGTACGTAAAAGTGCGGCCGCTGCCGATGATCGCGGATGAGAAACGTCGCCCCGTCGTCCATCCGTCCATAGAGATGAACTACCGGCGTCCCGCTGAAGATCCGGTAATCCGCCTGGAGGATGACGCCGCGGGTCTGCATTTTCAGGATTCCCGCGCGGCGCGGTCAGACGCCCTCGATGGCGTGGATTCGTTTCCAGGTTGCTCCGGGCAGCCAGCGGCGCATGCGCCAGGCGAGCCGGGAGCCGCGCCCCGGAAATACGAACAGGTCATTGCGCTCGAGCCCAGCATCGATTGCATCCAGCACGTCCTGGGGTTCCAGAGGTGCTCCCTGGTCGAAAATCTTTGGCCAGACGGTGGCCCGGGCCTGGTCCAGCAACGGCGTTTTCACGGGCGGAGGACAGACGCACAGGATGTTCACGTTGCTGTCCTGGTGTTCATGAGCCAGCACTTCGGTGAATGCGACCACCGCAAATTTCGACGCACCGTAGGCCGCCATGTAAATCAACGGAATCCAGCCCGCCAGCGAGGCGAAGTTGATCAGCTCGCCCCGGTTGCGCTCGAGCAACCCTGGCAGGGTCGCCTTGGTGACGTTGACCACGCCGTTGTAGTTGACGGCCATGGTTCGATGGAAGAGTTCCACCTCCTGATCGACGACTCTGCCAAGCGGCATGATGGCCGCCGCGTTGTACACCCGCCGGATCGGACCCAGGGATGATTCCGTTTCGGTGACCGCTGCAACCACGGCGTCGTAGTCCGTGACATCGACGTGAAACGTACGGATGTTCTGGTGCTGCTCGGCGGTTTCCAGCAAGCCGGCTTCGTTGACATCAAGCGCTGCGACGCGATGCCCGGCATCCGCCAGCTGGCGCGCGGCCAGTCGGCCCATGCCGCTGCCAGCGCCGGTGATCAGGATCGATTCGTCCCGCGATCCGGCCTCATTGGTCATTTCGTTTTCACTCCCGCGCTCCTGGTCCCTGCAGGCGATGCTAATGCCTCTCGGCGGAGTGACTCAAGCTTGTTAGGGTAAGACATGATTCGACGGAGATCGCCATGAGCATTCCAACCCCGGGCTCCCAGGAGTGGCTGGATCAGGTCACCGAGCCGATCATCGAACCCGACCGGCGGATCATCGACCCGCACCACCACCTGTGGGACCGGCACGACATCGGCAGCTACCTGCTCGAGAATCTGTGGGCCGACACCGATTCCGGACACCACATCGAGAAGACCGTATTCGTCGAATGCGGCGCGAGCTACCGACCCGACGGTCCCGAGCACCTGATGCCCATCGGGGAAACCGAGTTCGTTGCGCGCATCGCCGCCGACAGTGCCGCCGGCGCCCCGGGCCAGGCCCGCATCGCCGCGATCGTGGCACGGGCCGACCTGCGCCTCGGCGCGCAGCTGATCGACGTACTGGACGCCCACGAACACGCCGGTGGCGGTCTGTTCCGCGGCATCCGTCACACCGGCGCCCGCGATTCCAATCGCGAGGTACTGATGGGCCGCGCGTTCGCGCCGGAGGGTCTGTATGCCGACCCGGAATTTCGCGCGGGGGTACAGACGCTGGGTACCCGCGGCATGAGCTACGACACCTGGCACTATCACCACCAGAATCCCGACTTCGCCGAACTGGCGCGGGCCTGCCCAGGCACCACGATCATTCTCGACCATTTCGGCACGCCGCTCGGCGTCGGCCCGTACGCCGACCGCAGAGCCGAGATCTTTGCAGCCTGGAAGCACGACATCGCTGCAATCGCTGAATTGCCCAACGTAATCGCCAAGCTGGGTGGCCTGGCGATGCACATCAACGGCTTCGGCTGGCATGCGCGCGAGCGACCCGCGACCTCTGATGAGTTTGTCGAGGCCCAGCGCCCTTACTACGAACATACGATCGAGTGTTTCGGACCGGAGCGATGCATGTTCGAGAGTAATTTTCCGGTCGACCGGATGTCGCTGTCCTACCCCGTGCTGTGGAACGCCTTGAAGAAGATCGCAGCCGGTTATTCCGAAGATGAACAGGACGCGATGTTCTACCGCACCGCCGCGCGCGTGTATCGGATCTGATGAGATCCGCGGACACGGGATCGCGCATCTGGCTGCTGGCGCTGGTCCCCGACGTCAGGGGCGGCCGCTGGATCAGCGGGTTACTGATCTTTGCGGCACTGATTGCGATGTTCTCGGCAGCGGGGGTGTTCTCCGCCGACGCGTCGGACTATGCGAGCCCCGGAGTGTCGCTGTTCTTCGCCGCGATTCTGGGCTACATCATCCCGGTCGTTCATTTTATCAGCGAGCGCGCGCAAACCGCGCTGGAAGATCTGGCCGGGCCACTGGGGCTGGATGCCAAAAGCCTAGCGGAACAAACGCGGCGCGTGTCCCATCGCTCCCGCCGCTGGACGCTGCTGTGGGCGTCCGCCGGGATCATCGCCGGGGGCGCCCACAATGTGCTGTTGCTCAGCTCCGTTGACACCACGCTCGCGGGCGGCCTGGATTCGCTGGGCGTCTCGAATCTGATCGGCGGGGCGCTGGTCTGGATCGTCATGACCTTCGCAATAACGAGCCTGGTCGAAATCGCAGGCCAGTTCAATCGGCTTGCCCACAACGCCGAAGTGGATCTTCTGAATCCGACGGCACTGACGCCGTTCGGCCGGATGGCGGTGATCTCGACCCTGGCAATGATAGGCGCGCAGGCGGCATTCCCACTCATGTGGATCGACCAGATCTCCAGCGCCGTCACCATGGTTCCGGGGCTGATTGCGACTGCCGTACCGATGGTGCTGATGTTCGCGCTGCCCGTCTGGCCGGTGCATCGGCGAATCGCCGCTGCCAAACGCGCGGAGCTGCAGCGTATCCACGGTTGGATCGAAGCGGCGCGCGGGGTCGGTACCGCCGGCCCCGAGGAGCCAGAAGCGCTAGCGCGACTCGCCCCGCTACTGAGCTATCGCAACGAGATCGAGCACCTCTCGGAGTGGCCCTTCAACGCCACGCTGCTGACCCGGCTGGGGTTCTACCTGATCATTCCGCCGCTGACCTGGCTGGGCGCAGCCCTGATGGAGATCGTTCTCCAGGACGTCGTGTGAGCAGCGTTGGCGATGTTGCCAGCGAACCGGACGCAATGTCTCGCCTTATGCGCTGCCCTTCTTTGAGCGTGACCGATATGAACATTCAGCCTTAGCAGCGCGTATCGAGTGCGCCCCACCCAGCGTATCATCACGTTGGGCGGCGGTGTCTCGCAGCAGTATTTAGTCGATAAATATGGAAGATACTACGAACGAACGCTGACAGTCCCGCCGCCCACTTCATTCAGTTCCCAGCGTCCACCTGCCACAACTTCGTAGCGCTTTCGATAGTTCCGGTCAGATTGTCCAGGGTCCCGGCGATGCGTCGGACCGCCTCATCAACAGCGTCGAACTCGCGCTGCTCGATCGCCTCGCGCAACGCCGGTAGGGTCTTGGCCCCATAGCCGGTGTAGTACCCAGGCGCATAAAGCTGATGCCGGTACCAGGGTCGTGACCGCAGGCCGCGTTCGTCCAGCAGCGTGCGTTCGCTCTTGAACAACAATTGGTTGAGCTGTGTTCGACGCCTGTCGTCGAGCGTGCCTGCGGCGGCCGCATCCCCATACGCCGCACTCGCCGAGGTCAGGGCCGCCACGGCGTTGTGCAGCGGCGCAAAGTTCAGGTACGGAACGGGGTCTTCCCGGCGCGGCGCGCCGAGCGCTTCCCGCGGATCCAGCGCGAGCCTGAACGTGCCGTCGTCAATCATGCCGTTGCGCTCGAGCGTGTCTTCGCGAAGTTTTTCCACCAGTTCGGCTATTTCGTCGACGTAGCTCTCGATGTTGTCCGCGAGCGCGCTGAAGTCGAACGGCAGAATCTCGGCGTTGGCCATGCGCAACGTCGCGCGACCCGCAACCTGGGCAAGCGCGACACCGTAGTGGAACCCTGGGTCTCCGAAACGCGTGTAGTGTGCAAAGGTGTCGTACAGGCTGTGGTAGCTGCCGCCAGCGTTCTCTCCACCAAAGCCGAGGTTCGCCGATGCAATGCCCAGGTGCTGCAGAAACGGCGTGTAGTCGGATCCCGATCCCAGCGGGGCGAGCCGTAGCACGCCGCGCTCATTCAGTTCTGCCTGCTGCTTCACACTGCCATTGAGCTTTACCCAGGCCGCGACCCGTTCGGCCACGGAAACGCCCGTCTGGGGATCGACGACATCCGCGGCGATCTGCGCAAGAAACGGTTGCAGTGTCCCGCTCCCGCCCATCCGCAGGAAACCGCGGCCACTCCCGTCGGTGTTGAAGTACACGACCGCCTTGCGGGTCAGCTCGCGCGCGTGTTCTTCGACCCACTCGGTCGAACCGATCAGGCCGGGCTCCTCCGCGTCCCACGCCGCATAGACGATGGTCCGCGCCGGTCCCGGGAATTGCGCCGCGACCGCTTTCGCCTCAGCCAGCAACGCCACCAGACCGGAGATCGGATCGCCCGCACCGTGATTCCAGGCATCGTGGTGGTTGCCACGCATGATCCACTCATCCGGAATAACACGACCGGGCAACGTGGCGATCACATTGCGCGCCTCAACCCGATCCCAGTTGAACTCCACTTCGAGCCGCACCTTGGCGGGGCCCGGGCCGAGGTGATAGGTAATCGGCAACGCACCGCGCCAGTCCGCGGGCGCAACCGGCCCTGCAAGGGCTTCGAGCAGCGGTTGCGCATCGGCATAGGAGATCGGCAGCACCGGAATCTTCGCGACCACCGGGGAGTCCGCCACGTCCAATCGGCGCGCCCTGCCCGTCGCCGCGACGCCCGGTGTCAGCACATCGCCGGCGAACACGGGTAGTTCCATGACGCTGCCGCGCTGTACCCCGCTTGGATGTTTGAACGCACCACGCGGATAGACATCACCCCGCGCGTAGCCATCGTCCGCCGGGTCGGAGTAGATGATTGTCCCGATCGCCCCATGGTCTGCCGCGAGCTTGGGTTTGATGCCACGCCATGCTCGGCCATAGCGGGCGATGACCACCTTGCCCGCGACGTCGATCCCGAACCGTTCGAGCTGCTCGTAGTCTTCCTGCACGCCATAGTTGACGAACACCAGCTCGGCGGTGACGTCACCGTTCGGGGAAAAGGCATTGTAGGGCGGCAGCACTTCGTCCGACGCGGTGCTCTGATCCTCTGCGATCGGCATCTCGTCTAACGACGCTTCAAAGGAGGTCGGTTCGAGCAGCCTCAAGCGGCGCCGCTTCGGCGTCGGAAACAGCACGTCGTAGCGCGCCAGCCGAACCTGGTAGCCCCATTGCTCGAACAACCCCGCCAGATAGTCGACGTTGGCCTGGCCGTGCGCGGAACCGACGTGATGCGGTCGTTCGCTCAGCGTGCGCATCCAGCGCTCGAGATCCGCCGGATCCAGCAGTGCATCGTAGCTTGCTTCCAGGGCGCGCTGCGCCTGCGACTCCGCGGCGCCGAACCCCAACAGACGATCACCGGCCCAACCGGCATCACAGAACGACCCTAGCGCGGCCCACACCACCCACACCACCCACCCGGAGGAGTTTGACATCACCCGAACTCAACGAAGAAACCGAGTTGAGGTTGTACACAAATTAGTTCCGAGCCACCAGCGCCGCCTCGTGGCCTTCGAAAACGCGATGCGCGCTTGTGCGAGGTCGCCCCCTCGGTAGGTGGTGGGAATGGTGAGCGTCAGTTCGGCTTGCGGAACAGCAGTGTGAATCGATCGGTGTTGCCGGTCACGCTTTTGCGCCCGACTTCGTATCGCAATTCGTCGTCCGGGCGGTAATGCAGACCCGAGAAATCCACCAGCTCGAAACCCACCGCCTGAATCTCTTTGATCATCCGAACCGGGTCCATCCGCCGCCAGGATTCCGCCGTGTCTTGCGCGTTGTGCCGCAAGGTGTGATCCACCACGCCGTAGTGACCACCGGCTTTGAGTGCCTGGAACGACGCCCGGTTCATCACCTCGCGACCCTGCTCGCTGAAGTTGTGCAGATTGCGGAAGGTCAGCACGAGATCGACGTCGCGCACCTCGAAATCGAGCACTGCCAGATCGAGGCGACGCCCCTGACGATCGAACGTGTTGTCCAGCTCCACCAATTTCACATGAGCGTAGGGCGCCTTCTTCAGCAACTCCTCAACGCCCGTGGTGCCCAGCGCCACATACAGGCTGCCATGCTCCTCCAGCAGCGGGGCGAGAATTTTTGTGTACCAGCCGCCACCCGGGACCAATTCGAGAACCCGCATGTCCTCGCGCAGACCGAAAAACTGAAGCGTTTCGAGGGGCTTGCGGTTGGCATCGCGGGCCCGCTCCGCGGGACTTCGATCACTCGAGTCGATCGCCGTGGCCAGTTGCTCCTCAAACGTTGCCGCATGGCCAAACCCCGCCGCCAGACACCACACCAATGCCCAGCCAACTCTCAGTAACACGCCACCCATAACCCCGCGCCTCCTGGTCCAGTTGAAAAGGACGCGGATGCTAACATGCGCTCATGGGTGCCGACGCTCGCGATTACGACCCGGACAATCCGTTCGCAAAGATCCTGCGGGGCGAGGCCCGCTCCCATATCGTCCACGAGGACGACCATTGCATGGCATTCATGGATCTGATGCCGCAGACCCCCGGCCATACCCTGATCATTCCACGAACCCCGGCTGCCGAGATCTTCGAACTGCCAGCGGGCGATCTTGCCCAGGTCATGATGCTCACCCAGCGTATCGCCAAGGCCGTGCGTCAGGTATTCGACCCTCCGGGCCTGATGATTGTGCAATTGAATGGCGCGCTCGCGGGCCAGACCGTGTTCCACCTTCATTTCCACGTCATTCCGCGCTTTAAGGGGTTGGACATGAAACTGCACGCACGCGTCGTCGAACACGCCGATGTACTGGACGGACATGCCGAGCGTCTGCGCGAAGCCATGATGCAGATACCCTGACCTCACGACCTTCGAGATCATTGCCACGACAACCTCCCGGGGCGACCATTGCCGTACGCGAACTCGCAGAGACAGCCATGAAAAACGTATTCCTGACCCTGGCGATCATCGGCGCCCTGGTTCCTTTCTACTTCTTTGAGCAACACTTCCGGCTGAACGGCTACGGCCTGGCCGACTTCATTGCCGGTATTTTCGCCACGCCCGCCGCCAGCGGGTTCACTGCGGATCTGCTGATCACCTCGCTGGCGTTCTGGATCTACATGTTCAGCGCGCGCTCGGGCGGCACGCGTGTCCCGAATCCCTGGCCGTTCGTCGCCCTCAACCTGTTGATCGGCTTGTCCTGCGCCCTCCCGGCATACCTTTACGTACGCCTTAGAGCAGCCGCCACCGTACCCGCATGAGCCACGGCGACGTTCAGGGACCCGCTGCGCGATTGGCGTCTATCGCGCGTGGTCTACAGCTGGATCTGTCCGGCCTGCGTGCAATGGGTCCTGCGTCCGGTATACAGTCCTCTTCCTTTGCGCATCGCCAGAGCGAGGATTCACCATGAAGATTGGTCTCATTCCGGTAAACATCGGGGTCGAATCCGCCGAACAGATGATTGGTCTGGCCCAGCTGGCGGAAGCCTCGGGCTACGAGTCGGTGTGGACCTTCGAACACGTGATCATTCCGCTGGACTATGACTCGAAGTACCCCTACAACGACACCGGGAAGATGGGCGCAGACCCCGAGGCGAACCTGGTCGATCCGCTGATAGCCCTGACCGCGATCGCCGCGAACACCAAGACCATTCGCCTCGGCACCGGGGTCAACATTCTCTCCCAGGTCAACCCGCTGCTGCTGGCCAAGCAGGCCGCCAGCCTCGACATGCTGTCGAACGGCCGGTTCATGCTGGGTGTCGGGATCGGCTGGCTGCGCGAAGAATTCGACGCCATGGGAACGCCCTTCGAGCGCCGCGGGGCGCGCTTCGACGACTACGTCGTTGCGATGCGCAAAATCTGGTCGGGCGAGGTGGTGGAACACCAAAGCGATTTCCTCAACTGGCACGGCTTCAAGAGCTATCCAGTACCCACCCAGAAGCCCGGCGTGCCGATCATCATGGGCGGCAACAAAGGCAAGATCTTCGAGCGCATCGCAACGCTGGGCGACGGCTGGTTCGCACCGGCGAGCTCGCCCGACGAGCTGTCCCCGTTCCTGGAGCCGCTGAAGGCGGCGTGCGCGGCCGCCGGCCGCGATTACGCCAGTATTGAGATCACCGCGATGTGGCCCGGCCAGGGCGGCGTGGAGGCCGTCAATGCCTTCGCTGAACTCGGCGTGTCACGCCTGGTGGTGCCGATCATGGCGCTGGGTGCGGACCCGGCTGCCGGCATCCAACGCCTCGGCGAGGACGTCATCGCTAAGCTCTAGCCAATAGCCAGCCGGTGCCGGTGAAAGAAGGGAGACCCCAGGCGAGGGAGGACAAGGGAACGAGCATCCTGGGGCCCCCTATGGGGAGACGTTTTAACGCGCCCAACCTGAACCGCACCTGAATGCACAACCCCCGGATACCTACTCCCGGAAACCTTCAGCCAGCGATGCTTCGAAGGCGGCGAAACGTGTTTCCAGTTCTGACCGCTGAATGGCTTTGAGTTCCGCGGGCAGAAACGCATGGTTGATGCAGTTGCGCACCAGCCGTTTCAAGTCTGCATAGCCAAGGTTGTAGCGGCGGACCGCGGCGACGTACTCCATGGTGAGGTTACTTCGGCTCACGCCTTCGTCGTCGGTACAAACACACAGCGGCACTCCCGCGCGCCGATACAGGTCGAAGGGATGATCCTCATCGGCGATACCGAGAATCGCCTCGCTGCTGGACAGGCTGACCTCGACCAGAATCTGCTGTGCCCGCATCTGCTCCAGCAGACCGACCAGGTCGCGTTCCCAGGCAACGGAGGTGCCGTGACCTATACGCCGGGCATGGCCCTCGTCGATGGACCGACGAACGCGATCCCACATCGGTTCGACCGGCGATTCACGTAGCGACAACTCACCCGCGTGCAAGGTCATCGGAGGCTCACCCAACCGCCGCCAGAGGAAATCGAGAATGCGCATCTGCGCGTCGAACTGACGCCGTGCGCTGGGCAGGTCTTCCGGCGCGACCATGTTCACGGCAACAATCCGCTCATCTGCGTTGACCGCCGTCATGAACAGCACCGCGGCGACGAAGAATGTCTCGAGGCTTCCTGCTCGGTCGAGCTGCGGAATGTAGCGCACCATGGGCGCCCGTTCGGGCGGCAGGTTGTGCTCGTCCTGAAGCAGCGTCAGTGCATCCACCTCCCACGCGTCGAGTTCCCGGGTGAACGCCGCCGCGACCTCGAGGTCACGGGTCAGCCCGGCAAACGGGGCAAAGCTGCCTTCCAGATCGTTCAGATCCAGGCCCCGGTAGGCGCCCCGGAACTTCGCCACCACCTCCACCGGCGCCGTGGTCACCATCATTTCCAGGTACTGCACGTTCTGGTAGGCGTTGCGCGCCATCACTTCCGCCAGCATCTCGCCGACGCTGCGTCCGGCCGTTCCGATCCGCGTGAAGGCCGCGAAGAAATGGTCGTGGCCGCTCGCCGCATTCGGATGCCAACCGCGCATGCTGATCGCGTTGCGGAAAGCCACGATCAACTCGGGGTCTGCTTCGAACGTGCCCATGCTGACCGTATTCGGGCCTTCCTCGTCCGTAAAACCAAGGGTGACGGTATCGAACATCTTGCCGTTGCGCCGCGCGGAATCCATGAGGTAGTCGCTGTAAGTAGCGCCGCTGATGTGGTTGTGAAGGTCGGCCCCCTTTGGCATCCGCCGCAGGAACGCGATGAGTTCCGGCGTGGACCTGCGGGCCAACGCGAAGCGTGCCGCAGGATCCAGACTGCCCGCTGCCCAGAAGGGCTGGCCCACGTCGACCGGAAGGGTCGGCGATGCGACCTGACAGCCGCTCAATGCCGCGCTGCTCAGCGCCGCGAAGACGCAGCAGAAACCAATCCACATTCGCATTATCCCACCTCTATTGCAGCCACCGGCGCGCCGCAACCACGAGCATGCCACAGCGTCCGACCGGGGTGTAACATCACCACTCAGCGGCGCGATCCAACCGTTCGCATGATCGTTCACGAAAGAGGGAAGGGCCAGAATGAAAGCGTCGGACCTGTTCGTCAGGTGCCTCGAGGCGGAGGGAATCGAGTACATATTCGGCGTCCCGGGCGAGGAGAACGCCGACTTCATGATGTCGCTGGAGGGTTCTTCCATCCGCTTCGTGCTGACCCGGCATGAGCAGGGCGCGGCGTTCATGGCTGAAATCTACGGGCGCCTGACCGGTAACCCCGCCTGTTGCCTCGGCACCCTCGGCCCCGGCGCCACCAACCTGATCACCGGCGTAGCCGATGCAAACATGGACCGGGCACCGATGCTGGTGCTGACCGGACAGGCCGACACCCAACGTCTGCACAAAGAATCGCATCAGGTGATGGACGTCGTCCGGATGTTTGAACCCGTCACCAAGTGGGCGGAGACCGTCCGGCATCCCCACACGATCCCGGAACTCGTGCGCAAGGCCGTGCGCGTAGCCCGCACCGAAAAACCCGGTGCCGTTCACCTGGAGCTTCCGGAGGATCTGGCCAAGCTCGACACCGATGCGCAACCGATCGCACCGCGCCGGTTCCGCCGCTCGGTACCGGACGAAAAGATCATCAACCGCGCCTTGGATCTGATTCGCAGCGCCCGCCGACCGGTGATTCTGGCCGGCAACGGCTGCATCCGCCGACGCGCGAGCAAGCAGCTACGGTTGCTCTGCGAGAAGACCGGGATCGGCGTGATCAGCACGTTCATGGCCAAGGGTTGCGTCGACATGGACGCCGACTACTGCCTCTACACCGTGGGCCTCGGCTCCAAGGACCGGATCAATCTGATCCTCGACGATGCCGACCTGGTGATCACCCTGGGGTTCGACATGGTCGAATATCACCCACGGCTGTGGAATCCGGACGGCGACAAACGGATCATCCACGCAGATTTCCTGCCCGCCGAGATCGACGCGCTCTATCACCCCGAGGTGGAGGTGATCGGCGACCTTGCGCATGCCCTGTGGATGATCAACGAGGCAGTGGACGCCAGAGTCGGCGCCGCCGAGTTCGACTTCACGCGGCAGCATTCGATCCGCGCAGAGATGTGGGCCGACATTTCGGAACACGCAGACGACGATACCGAAGGCAGCATCCGTCCTCAGAAAGCGGTATGGGATGTCCGTCAGGTGCTGGGGCCCAAGGACATACTGCTGTCCGACGTCGGCGCCCACAAGATGTGGATCGCCCGGCACTACCACTGCCATGAACCCAACACCTGCCTGATCCCGAACGGATTCTGCTCCATGGGTTTCGCGCTGCCCGGCGCCATCGCGGCGCATCTGGTCGACCCGGACCGAAAGGTCCTGGCCATCGCCGGCGATGCCGGCGTGCTGATGAACGTCCAGGAAATGGAGACCGCGCGCCGCCTGGACAGCGACATCGTGGTGATGGTGTGGGAGGACGGCGAGTACGGGCTGATCGCCTGGAAGCAGGACAACGAGTTCGGCAGACACACCGACCTGGCCTTCGGCAATCCGGACTGGCTGGGGCTGGCTGCCGCGTTCGGCTGGGCGGGCCACTATTGTCCGAACAGCCGCGACCTCCAAGCGACCCTGAGGACCGCGTTAGCGGAACCCGGGCCCAGCCTGGTAGTCATCCCGATCGATTACCGCGAGAACCAGCTGCTCACCCGGAAACTGGGCGAGATCACCGTCTCGAGTTGATCGACCCAAGGCCACCAGCGGTCTGCAGCTAGGCTTGACCGCGAATGTAGTGCTGCAACTGATCGATGGTGAACGCCTGCTCGTCGATGATCTCGGAGAACAGGTCGCGGGTCGACAACATGCCGACCACGACGCCTTCCTCCACCACGACCAGATGCCGGATGTGATGCTCGTTCATCAGGCCGACGCAGTCTTCGACGTGATCACGTGGAGAGACTGAGACCACGTCGCGGGTCATGATTTCCGACACCCGGGTCTGCTTCGAGGACTTGTCCTCCAGGATCACCTTCCGTGCGTAATCCCGTTCCGACACGATGCCGACCATCTGCCCGTCGAGCATCACCGGCAGCGCACCCACGTGCCGGTCGGCCATCATGCTGATCGCCTCGTATACCGTATCGATCGGCCCGATCGAGAAAACATCGTCCCCCTTGTGATGCAGTACGTCCCTGACGGTTTTCATGGTTGGTTCTCCGTGGGATCCCGTTCCATTCTGCGACGGCCAGGGGAGGTGGGACAACGAACGGAGGGTTATAAGGTCACGCGAGCTAAGACGTTTTTCGTTTGAGTCAATATCGGCGGGCCATTGGCGAGGGATTTGCTAGCGTTGATCGGCGCGGCAACGAAAAAAGAGCCCGTTTTCCGGTTGTCGGCATGGGCTTTGATACCCCAATCAGACTACCGGTATGCCTCCAGGGCGTGCCCCAGGGCGTCTTTCAGCGGGTCCAGAAATGCATCGTAATTCCGCCAGCGGTCCAGCCCGTCTCGATAGAGCGGCTGCCGCACCTGTTCCGAACTCGCGGTTGGTATCGAACGCTGGGTCTCGTAAAACTTCAGACACGCGGCCTCGAAGGGCAGATTGCAGAACTCGAGCAGCCGTCGAACCTGCACCTCGGGGTCGGTGACCACGTCCTCATACTGCACCCGTAGCACCCGACCCGGCAGGACCGTGTCCCAATGGTCCATGAGTTCGACATAATCCCGGTAGTACCGACCCAGCTCTTCGAGGTCATAGCTGAATGTCTGTCCTGCGGCGAAGAGCTGGGTGTAGCCGCTAAAGCAACAGGCCAGCGGGTGCCGGCGTGCATCGATGATGCGGGCGTTCGGCAGGATCAGGTGGATCAACCCCACATGGCTGAAGTTGTTGGGCATTTTGTCGACGAAGAACGGCTCTGTGTTGCGCTGAACGCGGGTTCGCTCGAGGTATTCGCGCCCCAACGCGAGCAAGCGCGCATTCGTCATGCTGCCCAGCGCCGCCGGATACAGCGGCGGGTCCGCGCGCCTCTTTCTGGCATTCAACCGCCGAGCGATGCTGATGAGTTCCGGAAGCTCCTTGGTGCCTTCGATCTGGGAGTGACTGGCCAGGATCTGCTCCAGCAGGGTGGATCCCGCCCGCGGTAGCCCCACGACGAAGATCGGGTCCGGATCTTCAACTCCTGTCGGCCCACGCTCCGCAAGCCACTGCGCGGTGAAGAAAGACTTCAGGCGCTCGCAATCGTCATGGAATCGTGCCGCGCCCCAGCGCACTGTCTTCCGCTTGGCTGCGTTGCCCTTCTGGTAATAGTCGAACGCAGCCTCGTGTTCCCCGCGACGCTCCAGCGCCGCGCCCAACGCGAAGCAGAGGTGGACGTGGTCTTCAGCATCGAGGCCCGACGATTCGACCCGGTCGCGCATCACCCGTACCTCGGCATCATCGAAGGTGAACGTCTTCAGGTTTGCCAGACTGAAGTAGGCCTCACCCAGACCCGGTTCGAGCTCGATCGCAGTTCGGTACGCCGCGATCCCATCAGTTTGCCGACCGACGGTCTTCAATGCGTGACCATAACTCATCTGCGCTTTGGCTTGTCTCGGGTACTGGCGGAGTACACGTTCATAGATTTCGATTGCCTCGTCGAACTCGCCCACCTGGCCAAGCACCGCCGCTCTCAACAGTTCATCGTTTGGATTGCCGGGATCTTCGGCGAGGATTCGATCCAGCTCGTGAAGCGCTCGCTCGTACTTCAGCCGTTTGTAGAGCACGAACGCGTACAAACGCCTGGCCATATGGTAATTGGACGCAAGTTCGAGGCAGCGCTCAAGCAACGCTTCTGCATCCGGATACTGATCCAGACGCACGCCAATATCGGCCAGCAAGCGCATCGCGGAGACATCGGTCGGATGCCTCTTGAGGTAGTCCCGACAGAGCTGCTCAGCCCGCGCCATTTCACCCGCGGCGAGGTGCCTGGCCGTTTGCATCAGGTCGGGGTGTCGCGCCGTAATTGCCAGATGCCGGTGGAACGCTTCTCGACTTCCTTCGTCGTCGCCCTGCAGCGCCAACAACTCGCTCAAGGCGTTCCAGGCACGCGGCAGATCGGGATTGAGCGCGACCGTCTCGCGTAGCGCGGCAACAGCCTCCGGTCCGCGGCCAATCGACCCCAGGGTCAATCCCCGTTCAAGGTGTGCCTGCGCATATTCCGGCCTGCGCTGCAGGCATTGGTCGAGGCAGGCGAGCGCTCCTTCGAGGTTACCCTGCAAGCGGCGCGCGCGCGCCAACATCAGCAACCCATTGGGGTCCCCGGGAATTGCTTTCAGGATCTCCTGTGCCTGGGACTCGGCACGCGCCGGATCACCACGCAGCAGCGCAGCGCCCTGCTTGAGGGCGGCTTTCAGATTGCCTGTCGTTGAGTCGTTCTCTGCCACCTCGAAAATCCCGTTTCGCCTCACCCGATGCCGCTCAGAACGTCCCGGGGTCCGCCTTGGACAAATCCAACCCGGCGGAAGCCGCGTAGTCCTTCGCAGCGGCTGCCGAACCCCGATTGCAGTCGGCAAGCGTTGCCAGGGCGGCATAGGTGATCCAAGCCGCGGAGACTTCAAAGTGACCACGCAGATCCGCGCGCGATTCACTGAGGCCGAAGCCATCGGTCCCAAGCACCGTATACGGACCCGGCACCCAGCGGCCGACCGACAACGGCAACGCCTTCATGTAGTCACTGGCCGCAACGAAGATACCTTTCGTCTCAGCGAGCACCTCGGACAGGTAGGGCGATTCAGATTCGCCACTTTCGCCACCGAGCAGTTGGCGGCGCTCGACGGCCAGGGCGTCGCGCGCGAGTTCGTTGTAGCTCGTTACGCTCCAGACACTCACCGAGATGCCCCGCGTTTCCAGCACGTCGGCCGCCATCAGCACCTCGTCCATGATGGCGCCGCTGCCAAACAGGTTGACGGTACCCGGACCCGCGGACTCGCTCTTGCGGAATGGATAGATACCGCGCGTGATGCCTTCCTCGACACTCCTTCTCACGGCCGCGGCCCCCGCGCCACGCCCCGGCATGGCGGGCATGACGTAGTTCTGATTGCTGAGGGTCAGGTAGTAGAAGACATCTTCATGATCGTGATACATGCGCCGAATGCCATCGCGGACGATCACGGCCAGCTCGAAGGCAAACGCGGGGTCGTAACTGATGAGGTTGGGCACGGTGCCGGCCACCAGATGCGAGTGGCCATCCTGGTGCTGCACGCCTTCCCCGTTGAGGGTCGTTCGCCCTGCCGTGCCACCCAGCAGAAAGCCCTTGCACAGCATGTCGCCACAGGACCAGATCATGTCCCCGACCCGCTGAAAACCGAACATCGAGTAGAAGATGTAGAACGGAATCATCGGCAATCCGTAGTTCGCATAGGCGGTGCCGGCCGCAAGGAACGAAGCCATCGCGCCGGTTTCGCAGATGCCTTCCTGCAGCACCTGGCCCTGTTCCGACTCCCGATAGGGCGCGATGCTGCCCTCGTCGACCGGCCGATAGTGCTGGCCCTCGGGCGAGTAGATCCCGGCCTGGCTGAACAGCCCGTCCATGCCAAAGGTACGGGCTTCGTCCGGGACAATGGGCACAATGAAGCGACCGATGCGCTCGTCGCGCATTAATTTCGAGAGCAAGCGCACCATGGCCATGGTCGTCGACACCTTACGTTTACCGCTGCCGTCGAGCATGTCCTTGAAAAACTTCAGTGGCGGCGCCTTGAGACGCTCGCAACGTACCTCGCGCACCGGCAGATAACCTCCCAGCGCCTGCCGGTGCTCTTTGAGGTAACGGATCTCCGGAGCGTCGTCGGCCGGGCGATAAAACCGCGCCGCCGCGATGTCCTCATCGGACAGTGGGATGTCCAATCGCTTAGCGAGTTCGCGGCGCTCGGCGGCGCTGAGGTCCTTTTTCTGATGGACCGTGTTGCGACCCTCGGCGTTCGGCCCGAGCCCGTCTCCCTTGACCGTTTTCAGCAACACCACGCAGGGTTTGCCGCGAATCTCGGACGCCTGCTTCAGGGCCGCGTAGATTTTCCGATGATCCTGACCACCGCGTTTGATCGAACGAATGTCTTCGTTGCTGAGGGTCTTCATCAGGTCGCGCAGCTCCGGCGCATTCTCGACCCAGTGTTCCCTCACCACATCACCCGAGGACACCGTGTACATCTGGTAGTCACCGTCCACAGCCTGTTCCATGCGCCGCTGCAAAGCGCCGGTGACGTCGCGTTCGAGGAGCGCATCCCAGCCACCGCCCCAGATCACCTTGATGACATGCCAGTCGGCGCCGCGGAACGTTCGTTCCAACTCCTGGATAATCTTGCCATTGCCGCGCACCGGGCCATCGAGCCGCTGCAGGTTGCAGTTGATCAGCAGCACCAGGTTATCGAGGCCCTCCCGGGCGGCAATGTTGATGGTGCCCGCGACCTCCGGCTCGTCGGACTCGCCATCGCCAATGAACGTCCAGATCTTGCCGCCGCGGGTGGTCTTCAATCCGCGACGTTCGAGATACTTTGCAAACCGCGCCTGATAGATGGCGCTGGGTGTAGAGAGTCCCATGCTCGCGGTCGGCATCTGCCAGAACCAGCGCATGCGCCGCGGATGCGGATAGGACGGCAATCCGCCTCCATCGGCAAGCTCGCGCCGAAAGTTCGCCAACTGCGATTCGGTCAAACGCCCTTCGAGAAACGCCCGGGCATAGACCCCGGGCGCCGCGTGCGCCTGGAAATGAACCTGGTCGCCCCCGTAGTGCTCGGATTTAGCCCGAAACAGATGATTGAAACCCACTTCCATCATCGTGGCCGCAGACAGATAGGTGGCCATGTGCCCGCCTACGTCGGAGCCGCTGTCGTACGCCTGCAGCACCATCGCTACCGCGTTCCAGCGAATGATGTTGCCGATCCGAGTTTCCAGCTCCACGTCGCCCGGGTATTCCGGCTGCTCCGCCAATCCAATGGTGTTCCGGTATGGGGTGTTCAGGGCAGCATCGGTAACCACCAGACCGGCACGGGAAGCGTGCTGCTGGAGTTGCTCGAGCAGTTCCTTGGCCTTTTCGGGTCCACGTTCGCGCACCACCGAATCCAGTGCGTCGAGCCATTCCGTCAGCTCGTCTCGCCAGCCCTCGACTGGTGTGCCACGCGCCTGCACCATGCCTGGAAACCTCGGGAAACGGGCCGCAAAGCATAATCGATAGTGCGAAATCAATCATTTACCCACCCCATCGATTGTGCTACTCCTTACCAAACCCACTATCCAGGGTATCCCTTGAAGGTCACTGAAGCTCACCAGCGCCTCCAAAGCATAGATGCCAGCACGGCCACGCCGCCATCGACGCTGCTCGCACTGGCGGAGGGGTGGCGCGCGATGCTTGAAGCATCCACCCTGATTTCGACGCTTCCCCTGCTCAACACGCTGCCCAAGGGCGATGGCCACCCGGTGTACGTGATTCCGGGGTTCATGGCGGACAGCCAGTCGACCGGGATGTTGCGCCGCTGGCTCGAGCGAATGGGCTACGACGCCATGTCCTGGGGTCTGGGGCGGAACCTGGGTCCCCGCGGTGATCTGCAGCAACGCATGGTGGAATCCGTAGCGCAAATCGCCGACCACTACGCGCAGCCGGTATCGCTGATCGGCCAGAGCCTGGGCGGAGTGTTTGCCCGGGAGATCGCCAAAACAAGGCCCGATCACGTGCGTCAGGTGATCACTCTGGCCGCACCGTTCGGCCAGACGGCAAGCAACGGTACCTCTCCGGCGGTCATGCGCCTGTTCGAGCTGGCCAGCGGCCAGAATGCCGACGACTTGCGAAGCGCTATGGGCGATCTGCAGAGTCCTCCTCCGGTTCCTTCGACATCGATATTCAGCAAAACGGACGGCATTGCGAACTGGAAAACCTGCATCGAGCAGGAGAGCGACACCACTGAAAACATCGAAGTGTTCGGCAGCCACTGCGGCATGGGGTTCAACCCAGCGGTCTACTACATCATCGCCGACCGACTCTCCCAGGCACCGGGCGAGTGGCGGAAATTCGATCACAAGGGGCTGAGTTGCATGTTCCTGCCGCACTCCCGGGTCGCAGCCAAGGCTGCGTGATCTCAGGCAGGGCAGCCAAGGCGGCCTGATCAGTCCCGCGAACCCCGCTAATCGGGGGCCTCTTCGGGGCCATCGCCGCGTCCGGGGTTCACGAGATTAGTTACCAGCTTCTGATAAGCCTCAAACGACTGCATGCCGCCCTCCACGAGCGCACGCATCATGCTCGGCAGCAACGAACCGTCCAAACCCTTCTCGATCTGACGGCTGAGCGCCTCCACGATCAGGTCCTGGGCCGGGGTGAAGTCCGGCAAGCCAAACAGGCGTCGCAGCTCCTCCGGCGATAGGTCGACATCAATGCTGATCTTCATCTGCTGGGTCTCCGAAAATCGTCAGCGCAGGTGCGCACAAATGCACAGTGCGCAAATCGCGTACCGCCGTTAGAATGCATCGCATCGTAACCGGACGGCGGGCCTGCTGCATTGCGGATTCTGAAGAAATACCCGAATCGCCGGCTCTACGACACCCAGGAAAGCGTGTACGTCACCCTCGAAGACGTGCGCATGATGGTCCTCGAAAAGAGCCCCCTTCAGATCCTCGATTCGAAGTCCGGCAAAGACCTCACTCGATCCGTGCTGTTGCAGATCATTTCGGAACAGGAAGCCGAGGGCCATGAGCCACTGCTGACCGACAAAGTGCTGCAACAGATCATCCGGTTCTATGGCGACAGCATGCAGGGAGTGCTTAGCCGCTACATCGAACAGAGCATCATGACCTTCCTCGATCAGCAGGAGATGTACCAGCGCCGGATGCGCGAGGTACTGAACGCGAATCCGATCAAGCTGATGCAGCGTCTGGCGGATCAGAACATCAGCTTTCTCCGCTCAGTGCTGCAGCCGGGAGAAACCTCGGAGCGTCAATCCAAAGTCTCCGACCAACCGGACGAATCATCAGATTCGAAAACCGAACAATCGATCGATAATGACCAATCGATCGTTCGTCCTTCGGAGGATCAGTCCTAAGACGAAAGATTGTGAGCCAAATCCCACTGACCAGGTGACCGGATCGTGCTTCTTGCGCGGAAGTGATTACTCACTTCGAGTATCCGACGAGGACCCAGACGATCCACCGGAGAAATAGGAAATGACCCGATCGTGGCCCGGGACAATCCCCCAGATTCTTTCGCTGCTGATGAGCTTGAGTTTGTTCTCAGGGTGCGCGGACGATGCTCAGGACCCACCGCAAGCTGCAGCCGTGAAGGTATCCGAGACGGATCCCATCGCAGAATCCATCCGCATGCGAACGGCGACGCTGGACGGGGCCCGCATCGCCAATGCCGATGCGGAGCCGCAGAACTGGCTGGCCCACGGGCGCGACTACGCCGAGCAGCGTTTTTCGCCGCTGGAGAAGATCAACGCCGACAACGTGGCGCAACTGGGGCTCGCCTGGTCCTTCGATACTGGCACCATGCGTGGCCTGGAAGCCACACCGATCATCGTCGACGGAGTGATGTTCACCACCGGCTCCTGGAGCCTGGTCTACGCCCACGACGCGAAGACCGGTGAGTTGCTCTGGAAGTACGACCCCCAAGTCCCCCGCGCCTGGGGTCGCAACGCGTGCTGCGACGTCGTGAACCGGGGCGTCGCGGTCTGGAAGGGCAAGGTCTACGTTGGCAGCCTCGATGGGCGATTGATCGCCCTGGACGCGGGAACGGGCGCCGTACTCTGGGACGTCATGACCATCGATACCAGCCGTCCGTATACCATTACCGGAGCCCCACGGGTGGTCAAAGACCTGGTGATCATCGGCAACGGTGGCGCCGAATATGGCGTGCGCGGCTACATCACCGCCTACGATGCGGCTACCGGCGAACAGCGCTGGCGTTTTTTCACGGTTCCCGGAAATCCGGCCGAACCCTTTGAGGGAGCACATCTGGAGCGTGCCGCAGCGACCTGGCGCGGCAGCAAATGGTGGGAGATCGGCGGCGGTGGCACCGTATGGGACTCAATGGCCTACGACCCCGGGCTCGACCTGCTGTACATTGGCACCGGCAACGGCTCGCCCTGGAATCGTTACATCCGCAGCCCTGGTGGCGGCGACAACCTCTATCTGTCCTCAATCGTGGCCATCAGCCCGGACGACGGCGCGATGGTCTGGTTCTATCAGACCACGCCGGGTGACACCTGGGACTACACCGCGACGCAACACATGATTCTGGCGGACCTCGACATTGATGGCAGCCCCCGCAAAGTCATCATGCAGGCCCCAAAGAACGGCTTTTTCTATGTCATCGACCGAACCAACGGTGAATTCATATCAGCGGAAGCCTACGTACCCGTCACCTGGGCACTGCGCATCGACCGGGAAACCGGGCGGCCCATCGAGAACCCGGAAGCGAACTATGCGAACGAACCCAAGCTGATCAGACCGTCCTACTTCGGGGGCCACAACTGGCATCCCATGAGCTACAACCCGATCACCGGGCTTGTCTATATCCCGGCGCTCGACCTGCCGATGCTGTACGCCCAGGCAGAAGAGTTCGTCTATAAACCGAAAGAAAAAAACCTGGGTATCGATGCGGCGGCTACCGCGCCGCCGGATGATCCGGACGAGCTGGTCGCAGCCCTCCAAGGCGTCCGCGGGCACCTCGCGGCCTGGGACCCGGTCGCGCAACGAGAAGTCTGGCGCGTGCAGCACGCCACCTCCTGGAACGGCGGCCTGCTATCCACCGCAGGCAACCTGGTGTTTCAGGGACGCTCCGACGGTCAGTTCGCGGCCTACCGGGCCGACGACGGCACGTTGCTGTGGGAATTCCCCGTTCACACCGGGATCATCGCACCCCCGGTCAGCTATGGCATCGAAGGCGAACAGTACATTGCCGTGATCGCAGGGTGGGGGGGCGCGTTCGCGAACGCATCCGGCGTGCCGAAACATCGCAACAATGTGCTCCGGGCCGGGCGTCTGCTGTCGTTCAAGCTGGGGGGCACCGAACAGTTGCCTGTGCCCAACCTGACCTTCGTCAATCTGCCACCCGTTCCCGACCTCCAGGCGAGTGAAACGCAACTCACCCAAGGCAAGGCGGACTATCAGGAATACTGTTCCGCCTGCCACGGCAGCGGTGCGGTGTCCAGCGGATCGAATCCGGATCTGCGTTACATGAGCGCCGCAACGCATGCCAGCTGGGATGCGATTGTGCGCGGCGGCGCATACACCGGGAAAGGCATGGTGAGCTTTGCGCACGTGCTCGACGAAGCGGCAAGCGAGGCCCTGCACGCCTATGTGATCAAGCGGAACCGAGACAGCGTGGTGCTGTGTCAATCGGATTATCCGAAGAACTATCCCGAGGTTCTGGAGACCGCCTGCATCCGGCGAGAAGTGAGATAGCAGCGCTAGAGAACCGCGTTGCCAACCCGGGCTGCCGGCAGCGATCAGCTGGCCAGCGGCACCGGTGCCTGCATCGCACCCGGGTTCGGCCCCAGGCCCAGGGTGACGGCAATCGGACAATGGTCCGACAGCTGGCATTCGAGCACTTCGTAGCGCTCAATGGTCAAGCTCGGGGTCGCCAGGACATGATCGAGCGCCACTGACGGTCGCCAGCTCGGATAAGTGGGTTGGATGTCTTCCGCCGGGACGAGCCCCGAATCGGCAAGCGGCGAGTGGTACAGCAACTCGCTGAGGTGGCTGTTCATGTCGCCCATGACGACCACGTAGGGTTCACCGACGATCAGATCGCGCACATAGGACAGCTGTTGCTTACGTGACCGGTCTCCCAGCGACAGGTGCAAAAGCACCAGGACGATTTCGATCTCGCGGTATGAGAATCGCGTGACAATCGCGCCCCGGCCGCGAATGGCACCCGGCAGCTTGTGATCTTCGAGGACTCTCGGCGCCACGCGGCACAACAAACCATTACCATGCTGGGCCAGCGGGCCCAGGTTGCGGTTCAACTGCGTATACCAGTAAGGAAACTGGGCACGGTACGCGAGATATTCCACCTGGTCGACGAATCCGGAGCGCAGGCTGCCACCATCGACCTCCTGCAGCGCCACGACGTCATAGTCCTGCACCAGATCTGCAATCCGCCGCAAGTTGTCGGCACGGGCGCCATGGGGCAACACCTGCTTCCACCCCTTGGTGACGTAGTGACGATACTTGCGGGTGCCGATTCCAGTCTGGATGTTGAAGCTCAGCAGTCTGAGCCCTGAGTCTGCAGGAGACCGCGTCAGCCCCCCAGGGTTGACTGCCACGACGGCGCTGGTTGAACGGGCTTCGGCCCGCCACGGTCCCCGACGCATCCGTTTGTACAATCGCGCTTCGCCTGCTCGTTCCCGCGCTCTGAATACCATCGGTTCAAGTCGACCACTAACACTGGCTCCGAGTCTAGCAAGCGCTGCACGTCTCGACTGTGGCGTGGCCAGCATTTTGCCGGGTCCGTTCACGACCCGGCCGACCCGGCCGCGAGTTCCGCGGTCGCATCGTCACCGCGCTCTTTCGCTATGAGATAGTCAACGACCTGGAGCATATTCGCGGAGCCACCCGCCATCCGCCCATCCACGCGATACTTACCGTTAACGATCAGGCTTGGGACGCCCGTCACACGATAGGCGCGTCCACGAGCGCTTGCCTGCGCTACTTTACTGCGCACACCGAAGGACGAGAATACTTTGGCGAACTGCACCGGGTCGACCTCAGCCTGTTCGTAAAACAATTCGGCAAGCACCTCCGGATCCCGTACATCCTTGCCGGTCACGTGAATCGCCTCGAACAGCGCGCCATGCACCTGAGCGGTCACCTCGAGCGCCTCGGCCGCGTAGTACGTCTGGGCCAGTTGCTCCCAAGTCGGATTGAATATCGCCGGGAAACGCCTGAAATCCACGCCGGTGCCTTGCTGGGCGACCCAGGTCGCAAGCAGGGGCTCGAAGTCGTAACAGTGCACACAGGCGTAGCTGAACACCTCCACCACTTCGATAGCGTCGTTGTTCGCGGTCTGGACCGGTACCGGCAAGGGTTGATAGTGCACGCCCGCTTCGTACGGTTGCGCGTGCGCCCCGACTGTCAGTGCCAGCAGGAAGATGCCTGCGACCGCTTTCATACTCAGTTCCTCGCGCGTTTGACCGACCCGAAACGGGGCGCGCAACGTTTTTAGACCCAGACCACGACCAATTAGTGCAGACCGCGCAGGTAATTTGCAACCGCTTTGATTTCCCCGTCGTTCAGATTGGCCGCCACGTCACGCATCATCCCACCGTAGTCGTCGTCGGTGGTCCGTTCGCCCTCTCGGTAGGCGGTGAGTTGTGCCACGACATAGTCGACCGGTTGACCCGAAATGTGCGGATATCCCGCCGGCGAATTGCCGCCACCACTCGGCGCATGGCAGGCGATGCACGCGGCAACTCCCTTGGCGGCTATTCCAGCGCGGTAGATCGACTCGCCCTGAGCGAGGGTTGCTTCCTCGGCCTGACCGGTGGCCAGCGGCAGCGCCGCAAAGTGTGCGGCGAGTTGCGCCAGTTGCTCGCGGCCCAGGTGATTCAGCTGCCCCGTCATCAAAGGCACCGTGCGCGCGCCCGACTTGATCAGTTCCAGCTGGCGCAGCAGGTAGCGCTGGTTCTGGCCGCCCAGATTTGCCGACCCAGGCAACGAGGCAGCTCCGTCCATACCATGGCAGGCGATACACGGCAGCGTAAGCGTCGACACGTCCGGCTCGGCCGCGCCGGCAAGGCCAACGAAGCTGAGCGCGATCGCGCACAGGAAAACTCTCAAACGCATCGGTTGTACTCGGTTGCGGACGGCCCCGGGGCACACCAAGCCGTATGCTAGACTTTGCGGCCGCCCAGGGCGCGCGGATTATATAACATCGTGGTCGAAAAGGGGGCTCGCCCCGATGTTCCCCAGGAGCTCTCCCCGAGGCGCATCCCCGAGCGAATCGAGGCCGAGTTCATCACCAGCGCGGCAAGCCTCAGCCAGTGCCCGCGCGACGAGCTGCCGGAAGTTGCGGTGGCGGGTCGCTCGAATGCCGGCAAGTCGAGCGTGCTGAACCGGATCACGGGCAATCGCCGGTTGGCCCGCACAAGCAAAACCCCGGGCCGCACCCAACTGTTGAATTTCTTCGCGACCCGGCCGGGCGGACGCCTGGTCGATCTTCCCGGGTACGGCTTTGCAAAGGTGTCCCGGGACAAACGCCAGACCTGGCAACAACACGTGGAAGACTACCTGTCGCGCCGCGACAATCTCATCGGCATGCTGTTGGTCATGGACATTCGCCACCCGTTTCAGCCCTTCGACCAGCAATTGATCGGGTGGGCCGGGCAATCGCAACTGGCGCTGCACATTCTGCTGAACAAGGCGGACAAGCTGAAGTACGGTGCACGCGTGCGCGCGCTGCGCGCCGCCGAACAACGCCTCGCCGCGTCCTCTGGGGCCCCTGGTTCGGAGGGCGCGACCGTGCAGGTGTTCTCGGCCAGCAACGGGTTGGGCAACGAGCAGGCGATCGAGTGGCTGACGAAACGTCTGACCCTTCCTTGAGAAACGCGCTTGAGAAAAACGCCCCGGCCCGAGGTTGGGCGGACCGGGGCAGGCTCTCCGGGCCGTCGGGGCGTGGCGCCGGAGCAGATCATCAACCGGAGATATGGGGATAGGTTCGGTGATGTCTGATATGCCTGACGATTCAGACCACGAATTCATCCCTTGGTTCAACAGGGTACCGCCAGCGGGACCGGGCCAGGGTACCGCCAGCGGGACCGGGGCCGTCCCGCGAGCGACAACAATCAGTGGGCCTCGTCCCAGTTGTCGCCGCAACCCACGTCCACCACCAATGGCACCTCGAGCTGCGCCGCTGACTCCATTCGTTCCCGCACCCCCGCGCTGAGGGCTTCGACGTCCTGTTGCGCGACCTCGAATACGAGTTCGTCATGCACCTGCATGATCATCTGCGCATCCAGCGACGCATCTTCCAGCCAGCGGTCGACGCTGACCATGGCCCGTTTGATGATATCTGCCGCGGTGCCTTGCATCGGTGCATTGATGGCGGTGCGCTCAGCAGCCTGGCGCCGCATGCCGTTCCTGGCATTGATCTCCGGCAGGTACAGGCGACGTCCGAATACGGTGGCGACAAAACCGTCGCTCCGGGCTTGCTCACGAATCTGCTCCATGTAATCGCGCACGCCCGGGTACCGGGCGAAGTAGCGGTCAATGTACTCCTGCGCCACGCCCCGGCTCACCCCGAGCTGACGTCCCAGCCCGAAGGCCGACATTCCGTAAATCAGCCCGAAGTTGATTGCCTTGGCGCTGCGCCGCTGGTCTGCATCCACCGCATCGAGGCTGCAACCAAACACCTCGGCGGCGGTGGCACGGTGCACGTCCAGGTTGTCCGCAAACGCCGTACGCAGCCCGGAGTCTCCCGACAAATGCGCCATGATGCGCAGCTCGATCTGTGAATAGTCGGCCGCCAGCAGCTGGTGGCCTTCCGCGGCGACGAAGGCCCGGCGAATCTTTCGCCCTTCCGCAGTTCGAATGGGGATGTTCTGCAGGTTCGGATCGGTCGATGACAGCCGGCCCGTGGCCGCTACCGCCTGGCGGTAGGAGGTATGAATTCGCCCTGTCTCAGGATTGATCTGCAGCGGCAGCTTGTCCGTGTACGTCGATTTGAGCTTGGCCAGCCCCCGATACTCGAGGATGATCCGCGGCAGCTCGTAGTCCAGTGCCAGTTCCTGGAGCACCGGCTCGGCCGTGGAGGGTTTGCCGCCGGGAGTTTTCTTCAGCACGGGCAGGCCCAGCTTGTCGTAGAAAATCGACTGCAGTTGCTTGGTCGAGTCGAGGTTGAACTGCTCGTCTGCAGCCGCCCAGGCTTGTTCCGCAAGTTCGCTGAGCCGGCTACCGATTTCCTCACCCTGCCGGATCAGCAAGCTGCCATCCACGCGCGCTCCCGCGCGTTCCACTCGAGACAGCACCGGCAGCAACGGCAATTCGATGTCTTCGAAGACGCTCTTCAGCGACGCATGAGCTGCCAGTTTGGGCCACAGCGTTTCGTGCAACCTGAGCGTGATGGCGGCGTGTTCGGCCGCATACGGTGCAGCGGTTTCGATGGGGACGTCGTTGAAGCTCAGCTGCTTTGCGCCTTTACCCGCGACGTCCTCGTAATGAATCGTCCTGGCACCGAGGTAGCGCTCAGCGAGGTCATCCGTTTCGTGACGGGTGGCAACGCTATCGAGTACGTAGGACTCGAGCATGGTGTCGAACTCGATTCCGACCAGCTCGATGTCATAGCGTGCGAGCACGTTCTTGGCGTACTTCAGGTTCTGGCCGATCTTGCCGATCTGTGGATCTTCCAACAGCGGCTTGAGCCGATCCAAGAGGTCCTCGAGCGCGATTTGGTCCGGTGCTCCTGGATAGTCGTGGCCCACCGGTACGTAGGCAGCGTGGTCCGCTTCAACCGCGAAGGACACGCCCACCAGCTCCGCCCGCATGTAATCGATGCTGGTGGTCTGGGTATCGAAAGCAAACCGGCCCGTGGTCCGGATTTTCTCGAGCCAGCCCTCCAGGGTGCTCAGATCCGTCACCGTTTCATATTCGGCGGTCGTTGCCGCGGTCGCCGTTTCCGGCCCCTCCCCACCCAACTCACCGATCCAGCTGCGGAACTCGTAGGTCTCGAACAGGTCCCGTAAGGTCTGCCGGTCCGCATCCCGCGGCGCCAGGTCTTCGATCGTAAGACCAATCTCGACATCGCATTTGATGGTGGTCAGTTGCCGCGACAGAGGCAGTAGTTCGAGCGAAGCGCGGAGATTTTCTCCCACCTTGCCGCCCACCTCATCGGCTTTGGCCATCACCTCATCGAGAGAACCGTACAGATTCAGCCACTTCGCAGCAGTCTTCGGCCCCACTTTTGGAACGCCTGGGATATTGTCCGAACTGTCCCCCATCAGGGCCAGATAATCGATAATAAGTTCCGGCGGCACACCGAATTTCTCGATCACGCCGTCTCGATCCATCGTGGTCTCGGACATGGTGTTGACCAGCGTGACGTGCGGGCTGACGAGTTGCGCCATGTCTTTGTCCGAGGTGGAGATCACCGTGTCCTGCCGGGCGGCAGTCGCCTGGAACGCAAGCGTTCCGATGACATCGTCGGCCTCGACGCCCTCGACGACCAGCAGCGGAATTCCCATGGCGCGGATGATTTCGTGTATGGGTTGAATCTGCACCCGCATGTCGTCTTCCATGGCGGGCCGATTAGCCTTGTACTCGGGATACAGATCGTCGCGAAATGTCTTGCCCTTTGGGTCGAAAATCACCGCGATGGCGCTGCCCGGATAATCCTTGGCAAGTTTGCGCAGCATCGCGATCACACCCCGAATCGCCCCCGTGGGATGGCCTTCGGTCGTGGTCAGCGGCGGCAGAGCGTGGTAGGCGCGAAACAAATAGGAAGAACCGTCGACCAGGATCAGAGGTTTGTGGTGGGCCATGAATTGGGTCAAAATGCGATTTTTCGGCGACTCTACCACAGCATTTCCAAGTCCGTGGCCAGATCCCGTGATTAGATCTTTCGCGATACTCACGACCCTACTCCTCACGAGCCTGTCGGTCGGGGCAGCCGAGTCGGATCGCCGTCTGCGCGGCCCGGACGTTACCATCATCGAAAGCGAACGACGCACCATCTACGAGTACCGGCAGGCCGGCCAGCTGCGCATGATCAAAGTCGTGCCATCCTTCGGCAAGCCCTACTACCTCGTCCCAGCAGATGAAACTCGCGGATTTGGTGATCTCGAACGCGCGGACATGCTGATTCCACGCTGGACGATCATCGAGTTCTGACCCCGATGACAGCCATCACTCCACTCACCGAGAACGACCTCGAAGCACTGCTGTCCCGCTACTCGCTCACCGGATTACAGCGTTTCTGGCCAGCGACCAACGGTATCGAAAACAGCAACTACTTCATTCGCCTGGCCGGCGACGGGGAGTGTCAGGAGCTGGTGCTCACGATGCTCGAGCGCCCTCCCCATGCCGGCGATCTGCTGGTGCCGCTGCTGGACCACTGTGATGCCGCGGGCTTGCCGATCGCGCGAGTGGTACGAAACCGATTTGGCGATGCCAACGATGAAATCAATGGCAAGCCCACCATTCTCTCACCGCGCCTGTGCGGACAACACATCCTCAATCCCACCCTGCGGCACTGTGAATCTGTAGGGCAATTTCTGGCGCGCTTCCACCTGGTGGCGAAACCCATGGCCGTCGAAGCCCCCGTTTATCCCCGGGATACGCGCTGGCTGGCGCGAACCGCCGAAGCGGTCCAGCCAAACGCTCGCTTCGCCGATGGCGAACTGCTGAATGCCGCGCTCACCACGGTCACTTCGCTGCTCGACAGGTCAGATGCGGCGAATCTGCCGCACGGGATCATCCACGGCGATCTGTTTCGCGACAACGTCCTGTTCACCGAGCGCGGCTTGAGCGGCGTGCTGGATTTTCATCACGCCGCTGCCGGTAGCTGGATCTACGATGTGGCGGTCGCTGCGAACGACTGGTGCAGCGTCGGCGACGGTACGCTCGACAGTGAGCGGGTCATGTCACTACTGCGCAGTTATCACCGAGTGCGTCCGCTGCAACTGCCGGAACTCTGGTTCTTTCCGGTATTCGCCTTGTACGCCGCGCTGGTCTTCTGGTTGTCGCGTCTCGAGGGGCTGCGCAGCGCCGACGAACGTGGCCGCACCAAAAACCCGGATGAGTTCCGTCGGATCGTCCAGGGACACATGAACCGGTTCTTCTATCTGGACCCGCGCCTGCTGCACTGACCGACAGACGCGCGCGGTCTCAGACTACGCGGTACAGCGTAACCGCGAACCAATCTCGCGCATCGGTCCAGCGCTGCTGAACCGTGAAGTTGGCGCGCCGGGCCACCACATCGAACTCCTCTGGTGCATATTTGTACGAGTTCTCGGTATGCAACGCCTCACCTTCGGCAAACTCGATGCGCGTCCCGGCAACGTTCACCTGCTGAGCTCTGGTACTTATCAGGTGCATCTCAACGCGTCCAAGTTGCGCATCGTAACGCGCCTGGTGTTCGAAGGCGGCGGGATCGAAGTTCGCGCCCAGAACGTCGTTGATGTGACGCAGCACGTTGCGATTGAACTGCGCGGTAACGCCACCCGGATCGTCATAGGCGCGCTGCAGCAGCGCCGGATCTTTCTGGGTGTCCACGCCGATCAGCAGGGCGCCGCCGGGACCGACCACCTTGGCGATTTCCTCGAGGAACGTGATCGCATCGGCAGGCTCGAAGTTACCCACACTGGAACCCGGGAAGAACGCGACCCGGCGGTGTCCATTGGCCACGTCCGGCAACGGCAACGCGCTGCTGTAATCCGCGCAGGTTGGATAGATGTCGAGCCAGTCGAATTCCATCGCCAGCGCTCGCGATGCTTCCAGCAGATGGTTCCGGGAGATATCGACGGGCATGTAACCCACCGGGCGCAAGGCCTCCAACAGAATCCGAATCTTCACACTCGCGCCGCTTCCGTATTCGATCAGGAACGACTCGGCACCCACTGCCTCGGCGATCGATTGACGGTGCTCCTCCAGGATCGCCACCTCGGTGCGGGTCAGGTAATAGTCCTCCAACGCGGTTATCTGCTCGAACAGCGCCGAACCACGCTCGTCGTAGAAAAATTTCGGGGGTAGGGCTTTCGGGACGGCCGCCAGGCCAGCCAACACCTCCGCGCGCATATCGACCTGACCCGGCTTCAGATCAATGAGTGTCAGCGCCGCGCCGTTTTCGTTCGCGCGATCCGTCACCCTGGATCCCGCGCAAGTCTCAGGCCCGAGAACTGCCACTGATCGCCCGGACAGAAAAAGTTCCGATACGAGGCCCTGACATGCCCTTCGGGCGTCGCGCAGGAACCCCCGCGCAACACCATCTGACCGCTCATGAATTTACCGTTGTACTCACCCAGGGCGCCGCCACCCTGTTGATATCCCGGATAGGGCGCATAGCTGCTGGAGGTCCATTCCCAGACGTCTCCGAACAGCTGGCGCAATCCTTTACCGGTCGCCGAGGTTGGCGTCAGCAGATCCGATTCGACGAAGTTGCCGCGCACCGGCACGTCCAGGGCTGCACGCTCCCACTCGAACTCCGTTGGAAGCCGCGCGTCGCGCCATCGGGCATAGGCCGCGGCTTCGTATAAGTTCACGTGCACGACCGGCTGCGAACCGTTCAGCGGCGCGCAGCCGGCAAACCCGTATTCGTACCATTCACCATCCTGGCAGTTCCAGTACAGCGGACTCTGGCGCGCGCCGTCGCGCAGCGCCGCCCACGCGTTGGAAAGCCACAGGTCCGGTCGGCGATAGCCGTCATCCTGGATGAACGCCAGGTATTCGTCATTGCTGACCAACCGGTCCGCCAGCGCAAATTCCCCGACGTGAACCCGGTGGCGCGGCAACTCATTGTCGAAACAGAATCCCGCGCGAGCACCCACGTCGATATCGGCGGCCTCGAATTCCCGAAACGCCTGCGGTGGCACGAGCCCCACGCCGGGGCCCGCAATGGCGAGATCTTCACGATACGCCGGATACAGCGGATTCCTGCCCAGGTTGTACTTCAGATCGGTGAGGATCAACTCCTGGTGTTGCTGCTCGTGGTTCAGCCCCAGCAGAATGGTGTCGAGGTTGGGTCGCTCGCGCGCCAGCAATTCGTGCATCGCGCTGTCGACATGTTGTCGGTACGCCATCACCTGGGCGAGGGTGGGCCGCGAGAGATTTCCGCGTTGAGAACGCGGAAACTGCTCGCCAATACTGTTGTAGTACGAATTGAACAGGTATTCGTAACGCGGATTAAATGGCGTATAGGTCCGGCTGCTGACCTTCAGCACGAACGTTTCGAAGAACCAGGTGGTATGCGCCAGATGCCACTTCGGAGGGCTGGCATCCACCATGGGTTGGACGCCGTAGTCTTCCAGCGCCAGAGGCCGGCACAACGCCTCCGTCTGATCCCTGACGCGTTGATACTGGGCTGCAAGCGCCGACGCAGAAGCGTCGCTGGTACGAACCGTCTCCGACAAACCGGGGGCCACCTCTCCTTGGCGCAGGTCAGCATAGAGACGGCCATCTGCCATTGCAAACCCACGGGCGCACTCCACTGGTGCATAGATCGTCCGCCGGTTAGAACGCTCCTGCGATCGAGCGATAGCCAAGAAGAATTTTTTCGGCATCGTGCGGCATCTTTATGAACCCGTGGTAGTGACCGCGGGGATTGATCATGACGATGTTTCCGGTGTGATCCACCGAGTAACCGCCGCCCTCCAGCGGCACCTGCATGAACGCTACGTTGAGTTGTTGCGCGAATTCGGCCAGTTGCTCCCGCGACCCGGTAACGCCGGTGAACCGAGGCGAAAAGACCTCGACGTACTGGGCGAGCGCCTGCTGATCGTCACGCTCGGGATCCACCGTCACGAACACCACGTTGAACCCGTCACGCAGGGTCGCATCGGCATCGGTCTGAAGCACGCGCTCCGCCTGGGCGAGCGCCCCGAGCGCCAGTGGGCAGACGTCGGGGCAGGCGCTGAAGCCGAAGAACAGGAAGCTCCAACGACCGAGCAACGACGTGACGTCAAAGTCCGCGCCCCGGTGATCCACCAGAGAGAACTCGTTCAGCTCACGGGCGAAAGGCAGCACCACGATGCCCCGCTCCTGCAACTCCTGAACACTCAGCACCGGTGGGCGCATCACGCTGTAGAAGAACATCCCAACCACGATGGCGACGAAACCGAGGCTCGCCAGCACGCTGTTGCGTACACCGGAGGTCATTTCAGCCGATCGACAGCGGCAGGTGATGATCCAACAGCAGGACCGCGAACAGTGCCATGAGGTAAACGATGGAATAGCGAAACGTCTGCAATGGTGCGCGGGGGTTTTTGCCTGCGAGCAGCACCACGGCCCAATACAGGAACCCGGCCCCCAGAACCGTGGCTCCGGTGAGATAGAGCAGACCGCTCATGCCGATCGCGAACGGAAGCAGGCTGATCGCGAACAACATCACGGTGTAGAAGAAGATGTGCCAGCGGGTGTACCGCTCGCCGTGAGTGACCGGCAGCATGGGGACATCCACTTCGCGATACTCGTCGATCCGATCCAGCGCCAGCGCCCAGAAGTGGGGCGGCGTCCAGGCGAAAATAATCAACACCAGCAACAGACCACCCGGTTCGATGCTGTTGGTCACGGCCGTCCAGCCAAACAGCGGTGGCGCCGCGCCGAACAGACCACCGATGACGATATTCTGCGGCGTGGCACGTTTCAGGAACAGCGTGTACACGATCCCGTAGCCAGCCCAGGAAGCCAGGTTCAGCCACGCCGTGAGCGGATTGACCCATACGTATAGAAGTGCGAACCCCGCGATGCCAGTGACCGCAGCGAACACCAGGCCCCGCAGGCTGGAGATCCGGCCCGTCGCCACCGGTCGGTTACGGGTTCGCGCCATGCGAGCGTCAATGCGTGCGTCGGCGATGTGATTCACCGTGGCGGCCGAACCGGCCACCAGTGCGATCCCGACGATTCCGGGCACGAGCACCCCAAGAGGCACCAGCGCCGGTGTGGCCAGGTACATCCCGGCGGCTGCGCACAACAGCATCAGCAGCACGACCCGTGGCTTGCACAGCTCGAGATAATCGGTCCAGGTTGCCCGCGGGGCCGCCGCGATCAGTTCGCTCATCGAGGGGAACTCTGATCAGAAAAAGCGCGGTAGTTTACCGAAACCATCACCAGTAACAAGATGGCCCCGATCCCATTGTGCGCCGTAGCCATCCACAGCGGCAGCGCAAACACCACATTGCCGATACCGAGACAAAGCTGCAACGAGAGAACTCCGCCGAGGGCCGCACCCAGCCGCGTTCCTGTCCCCGAGCCGTACAGCCGCCAGGCCAGCGCGCCCAGCACCAGAAGTGCCACCACGGCACCCAGTCGATGACTGAGGTGTATGCTGGCGCGCGCGGAGCTGTCCATCAGCCCCCCGAGGTAATTGGGCCCCACGCTCTGGAAGATGTCGAACCCCTGGCGGAAATCAGTCTCGGGCCACCAGAGTGTTTGACAGGTGGGAAAATCCGGACATGCCAGTGCTGCGTAGTTGGAAGACACCCAGCCGCCCAAGGCAATCTGGACGATCAGCAATCCGATGCCCAACACCGCATGGCTCCGCAGCCGCGCATCGAGCGATGCACCCGGGCCCAGCCGCAGCCACAACAGCCAAAGCAACGCCAGCGTCGCGAAGCCTCCCAGCAGATGTGCGCTCACGACCTGCGGCCACAGCCTCAGGGTCACGGTCCACATGCCGAATGCGGCCTGGCAGATCACCAGCACGGCAAGCGCTCCTGGCAATTTTTTCGGTACCTGTGCACCACCGCGTAGCGCCACGACCAGGATGGCGAATATCACCAACCCGAGCGTTCCGGCAAAGTAGCGGTGGACCATCTCGGTCCACGCTTTGCCGGCCTCGAAGGGCGCATCGTCCGCAAACATCTGCTCCGCCGCGGCAACGTCTTCGGGTTGCTCTGGAACAGTGAGGAAACCGTAGCAACCGGGCCAATCCGGGCACCCGAGGCCGGCGTCCACCAGCCGGGTGAACGCGCCCAGAACCACGACCAGGCAGGCCAGGGCCACGGCAACCCCGGTCAACTTGCGCAACCGACCGCGCACGATTTCCGTCTGTTCATCCAATTTGCGACACCTTCAGCAGCCTCTTGAGATCATCCAATACCGGCCGCCCCGCTTGGTCGAATGCATAATAAAGCACCACGTTCCCCAACGGGTCTGCGATGAACACCCCCGCGTGAAGAGGGCCCGGATGCCCCCGCGCGTACCCGAGTCCCGGATACTGCGCACGAAGTTCGCTCACCCGTTCCGTGGGTACCGCGCCGAGAAACACCAATGTTCGCCGAACCCGGGTCGCTTCCTTATTCAACAACACGTGCAGCTGTCGAAGTTGGCGCAACGCCGCGGCGCAGTCGTTCACACAGTCGGCGTCGCTGACCACAATCAGGTGCCATGACCGCCGGGCAATGCCCGAGTCGGCGCCGATCCCGATCAAACCGAGCTTGGTGAGTTCAAGCGGCGGGTCGAGCAACACACCGTTGTTCGTCATCCCCCATGGCTCGGCGCTCCGACTGGCGTGAAACAGCACGTACGCAACCAGCAGCGGCACCACCGCAACGGCGATCACGCCCAGCAACGCCCGACGATTTCGACGTGGCTGAGGGGGACCGCTCATGTCCCCGTTCGGCTAAAGTGGCGCCGAAGGCACCAGCGAACCGGAGCCGCCGTGCTGAAGGCGACAATCATCATTCTGCTGATCGGCGTGTTGATCAGCCTGTTCAGTGGCCTCCGCTTTCTGTTCAAAGACAGTGACACGTCCGATTCGAAACGCACACTCATCGCTCTTGGCATTCGGATCACTCTCGCCGGGGCCTTGCTCGCCGTCACCTTCTACGGGATCTACAGCGGCGAGTTGCAGCTCAACGCACCATGGCACGGCCGCTGACGTGCCCTGAGAGCCGCCAGGGCCCTACAGTATGTAAACAAAGAAGAACAGACAGACCCACACGACATCGACGAAATGCCAGTACCAGGATGCCGCCTCCAGGCCGAACTGATCGTTCGCGTTGAAATGTCCTCGTAAACTTCGCACCAGTTGGACCGCCAGAATGAACGTTCCCAGCGACACGTGGAAGCCGTGGAAGCCGGTCAGGAGGAAGAACGTCGACCCGTAAATTCCCGAATCCAGTGTGAGACCCAGCTCGCGGTACGCATGCAGGTACTCTTCCACCTGCAGAAACAGGAACAGTATTCCCAATGCGACGGTCGCCCCAAGCCATGCGCTGAGTGCGGCTCGCTTGCCGTTGACCACGGCGCTGTGCGCGAAGTGTACCGTGACGCTGGAACTCAGCAGAATCACCGTGTTCCAGAAAGGCAGATAGCTCCCCCAGTTTGCGATTCCGGGCGACGCCATCGACTCACCCGGATTCGTGAAGCGCCCCGGATCCGGATTCTGGAGCACCGGCCACGTCGGGCTGAATTCCGGCCACAGGTAATCACCCGTCAGACCCTTGTCGCCCTCACCGCCCAACCAGGACACGGCAAAGACGCGTGCGTAGTAGAGGGCGCCGAAGAACGCTGCAAAGAACATCACCTCGGAAAAGATGAACCAGCTCATTCCCCAGATATAGGAGCGCTTCAACTGCGGCCCGGTCAGTCCCGAGTGGTTCTCTTCGATGACTCGGGCAAACCAGGCGTACAGCACGACCGTAAGCGTCAGCCCGCCGGCATAGATCAGCAGCGTGCTTCCAGCGGCGCCGGCCTTAAGGGCGTTGAGATAGTTGCCCAGGCCACCGAGCAACATGGCCGCACCGAACGCGACCCAAACCGGATACCAGCCGCTGGGTGGGACGTAGTACTCCAGGTGAGAGTCTTCTGAGGCTGGGTTCTGATTCGCCATGACTCAAACTGCTCCGCTGGTGTCCTAAATTCGTTGGCCCGAGTCGTTGGCCGCCGCCCCTGCGGCCAGCTCGGTGACATCAAAGAGCGCATAGGACAGTGAAATCGATTGCACATTGGCCGGCAGCTCCGGACCAACGATGAAGCGCATCGGCATTTTGAGCGACTCACCCGGCCCGAGCGTCTGCCGTTCGAAGCAGAAACACTCGGTTTTATGAAAGTGCGCGGCCGCCGATTGGGGTACCAGCGATGGTACCGCCTGGCCCACGATGGTGCGATTCGTTGGGTTGCGAACGTAGAACGACACCTCGGTGAGCTCGCCCGGGTGGACCGTGACGCCGCCGGTTTCCGCCCTGAACTCCCACGTCATACCCGCATTGGTATTGGTGATGAAGTTGACCTTGACCAAGCGCGAGCGATCCGGGATGGCGCTCGCCGCATCGTATTCATAGGGACCCCCCGTACGGCCGCCCAACCCGGTGAGCTCGCAGAGCACGTCATACAGCGGGACCAACGCGAAGCCGAAGCCGAACATGCCCACCACCATGGCGGCGAGCTTTGCAACTGTTCTGCCGTGACCGCTCATGACGCTACGAATGCGCCTCTTCGTTGGAGATCGGAGGTGGCTGGGTAAACGTGTGGTAAGGCGCCGGCGACGGAATCGTCCACTCCAATCCATGCGCGCTTTCCCAGACCCGATCCGTGGCGGGCTCACCACTGCGAATTGCCTTGATGATCACGAACAGGAATATCAGTTGGGAAAAGCCGAACAGGTACGCGCCGATGCTGGAAATCATGTTGAAGTCGGCGAACTGCAGGGCATAGTCCGGAATCCGTCGTGGCATACCGGCGAGCCCTGAAAAGTGTTGCGGGAAGAACGTGACGTTCACGCCGATGAACGACAACCAGAAGTGGACTTTGCCCAGGTTCTCGTCGTAGTAGCGGCCGCACCACTTCGGCAGCCAGTAGTACACCGCCGCGAAGATGGAGAACAAGGAGCCGGGTACCAGCACGTAATGAAAGTGCGCCACCACGAAATAGGTGTCGTGGTATTGATAGTCCGCGGGCGTAATTGCAAGCATCAGGCCGGAAAAACCACCGATGGTGAACAGCACGACGAACGCTATGGCAAACAGCATGGGCGTCTCGAACGTCATCGACCCGCGCCACATCGTCGAGATCCAGTTGAACACTTTCACGCCGGTCGGAACGGCGATCAGCAGCGTCGAGTACATGAAAAACAACTGTCCCGCCAGTGGCATCCCCACGGTGAACATGTGATGCGCCCAGACGATGAAGGACAGGAACGCAATCGACGCCGTGGCGTACACCATCGAGTCGTAGCCAAACAGCGGTTTGCGCGCAAACGTCGGAATGATCTGTGACACGATCCCGAAGGCGGGCAGAATCATGATGTACACCTCGGGGTGCCCGAAGAACCAGAAAATGTGCTGGAACAATACCGGGTCACCGCCGCCGGCGGCATCGAAGAAGCTGGTGCCGAAGTGAATGTCGAACAACATCATGGTCACCACACCTGCGAGTACCGGCATGACGGCCAGCAGCAGATAGGCCGTGATCAGCCAGGTCCAGACGAACAGCGGCATGCGCATCAGGGTCATGCCGGGCGCCCGCATGTTCAAAATCGTCGCGATGATGTTGATCGAACCCATGATCGACGAGGCGCCCATCAGGTGCACGGCGAAGATGAAGAAGGTGACCGTGTCCGGTGCATATGTGGTTGACAACGGCGCGTAGAAGGTCCAGCCGAAGTTCGGTCCGCCCTGTTCCATGAACAAGGTCGAGAGCAGCATGCTGAACGCAAAGGGCAGGATCCAGAACGAAAGGTTGTTCATGCGCGGCAGCGCCATGTCCGGGGCGCCCACCATCATCGGGATCAGCCAGTTCGCGAGTCCCACGAAGGCCGGCATGATGGCGCCGAACACCATGATCAGACCGTGGTTGGTGGTCATCTGGTTGAAGAACTCGGGTTCGATGAACTGCAGTCC
>SMWF01000027.1 GCA_004357385.1 Gammaproteobacteria bacterium
CTGGCCTACTCGACGATCCTGATCGTGTTCAACCTCGTCGTGGACGTTGCCTACCGCTGGGTGGATCCGCGGATTTAGCGCAGTTGCCCTTGCGTTGCAGCGACCCGCTCGAAACGAGTGTGCCGTGCCTCACACCCCGTATGGTGCAAATATTCGGCCGAACCGCAAGTTACTTGTCTTCAAGGGTGAATGATCGGTCGGTTGGACGACAACTCGGCCGGCACGGCAGGGAGCCGGTAGGCTAGGGCGATGCATGATGTGCTCCGGCCACTCGAGTTTTGGCCGCACGCCTCCCGGAGAGCTTCCCGGTAGCATGGATTGAATGACTGTCTTTGATGAGCGTCGTGCAGCCAAAGAGCTCATCCAGCAATGGGATCCTAATCCGGCGATGCACACGCAGTGTCAATTGCAAAGATTTGGTTTGACAGCCCGGTGGCTGTCGTGACAACTCTCTCAGTGATTGTGCCCGTGTTCAACGAGGTCGAGTCCCTAGAGGAGATCGTCGCTCAGATATGCGCTGTCCCTATCGAAAAACAGATCATTATTGTTGATGATTTCTCAACGGATGGAAGTCGCGATCTGCTGAATCAGCTTGAGAATGAGCCCCAGATTAAGGTGGTCTATCAACCACGCAATCTCGGGAAGGGGGCCGCATTACGGCGTGGCTTCAAGGAAGCTACGGGCGACATACTCATTATCCAGGACGCTGATTTAGAATACGATCCGAGTGAGTACCCAAAGTTGATCGCTCCAATCCTTGCTGGCAAGGCCGATGTGGTCTTCGGGTCACGATTCGTGGGTAGCGGGTCACACCGCGTTCTCTACTTCTGGCATTATGTGGGCAATCGATTCTTGACACTGCTGTCGAACTTGTTCACTAATCTGAACCTCACGGATATGGAGACCTGTTACAAGGTGTTCCGACGAGACGTCATTGAGGCGATCAACATCGAGGAAGATCGTTTCGGCGTGGAGCCGGAGATAACGGCCAAGATTGCAAAATTGAATCTTCGGGTGTACGAGGTCGGCATATCGTATTCGGGGCGCACATATGATGAAGGCAAGAAGATCGGCTGGAAGGACGGGGTGTGGGCCATTTGGTGCATCTTGAAGTACAACATGCTGCGTTGAGCTCCACACTATGGCAAGTGCACTAGCTTCCTGGCTTCTTGGCTTTCCCAAGCCCCTCAGCCCCTCGATCGAGGTAAAGCCTTACAACCTCATGCGGATCGCGTCCCGCTGACTCGACCGCCGCCCGACGTGCGACCACGACGAGCGTTGGGAAGCTCGCATCCGCATCGGTCTTGGACGCCATGTGGGCGATCGGCTCCCAGCCGAAGTCGAACGGCTTCATCGGCGCCTGGTTGATCGCGAAGCAGAAGTATTGAACGTTGTCCGGCGGCGCGTCGCCGACCGCCGGCCAGGGGCATCGCTCAATGGCATCGCGATAGAAGTATGCAAACGAGTGCTCGACGTTGCCCAGGCTGTAGAGCGTCGTGCCGGGAGGCAGAATCGTCTTGATGTGCGAGATCTGGGCCGTTTTGTCTGGCGAGTCGCGCACATCGATGTTCGCGATCGCACCGCTGAAGATGAGCCCGAAGAAGGCGACAACACAGCCAGCGCCGATCATGTGCTGCCTCGCCGTGTTCGGTTGCCTGACACGCCAGCACGTGATTGCCAGAGCAGTGCTCGCCACGGCGAAGAGAATCCCGAAGGGCAGCGGCTGGGCGAGCTTAGCGAACTGCGAGTCGCTGCCGACGCCGAGCGTGGCGGCGAGGAACGTGATGCCGACAATCACCATAAGGATGCTGATGCCGCCGACGAAATCGCGCCAGGTCCGGGCCATCGATGATCCGGCAGTTGCCTCGACTGCGCGCAGGGCGATGATTCCGGCGAGCACTGCGAAACAGGGGTACAGCGACATGAAGAACCGGGATTGCGCTCCAACCACCCACCAGACGGAGGGCAGGCACGCCAGGATCGCGCCGCAGGCGAAGATGGCCGGCTGACGGGCGCCGCCCAATGCGGTGCGAAACCCGCTCCGAAAGTAGCCCGCCAGCAAGAGCGACCAGGGCAATGTGCAGATCAGGATTTCCAGCGGATAGCGCGCGAGGTGTTCGAGCACAGCGGGCAGGCGTCGATCTAACCCGTACAACACCACGTCGCCGAAGTACAGATGACGCATGGCCTGCCAATCGGTCTCCAGGAAGAACGCCAACTGCCAGCTTCCCCAGATGCCCAGGAAAACCAGGATTCCGAAACCGTGAGCGAGCGAAATGCCGTACCGCCAGCGGCGAGTGATGAGCAGGTAAATCCCGACAGACGCCGCGAAATAAGCGGGCGCCTGCGGTCCCTTGGTCAGGGTCGCCAGCGCGACGCAAACGTAGGCGACAGACCAGGTCCGCCAGGCCGGCCACCGGCGCATGAAGCCGAGGTGCCACAGCAGCATCGAACTGCTGACGAACAGGGTGAACAGCGCATCGGACTCACCGAGCTTGCCCATCTCCAGCACTTGGCACATGGACCCGACGGCCGCGGCTGCGGTGAACGCGCCGGCGACTGGCATGAACGATCGGCAGTAGCCATAGACCAGCAGCACCGTGAGCAGGACGGCAAGGGCGCTGGGCAGTCTGACGGCGACGGCATCGACATCACCGCGAGCGAGACCGATGGCGCCGATCAGCCACTGCTGAAGCGGTGGCCGGTTGCTCATGAAGTAGATCTCTTCCTGGAGCGAGGGCACGATCCAGTCGCCGGTCCGGATCATCTCCATGGCTACGGTGGCCCGGCGAGTTTCCTCCCCGTGAAGCGGGGGACCGCTCAGACGACTGAAGTGAATACAGACAACCAGCGCCAGCAGCACCCAGAGGCTTCGTTCACGCCACCAGTGGCGCTGATCATCGCCGACGGCGAGCGTGACAGGTTCATCGGAGTTCGGGTGATCCACGCCGCGACCCCTACAACACATAAGATCAACCGCGACCCGGCGCTACGATCCCGATTCTCACCTCGTCACGAACCCCCCAACGGCGACAGAATTGCCATGAAGGAGCAGAGGGGCAGAAGTACGGGTACCACGTGATGGCGGCCAGGCCCACCGTCGTTGAACCGCCGGATGATCTGGCGGACCCACGCGGCGGTGTATCCAACCCGCTCGGTGATCTCCCGGTTGCACAGACCTCCGCGAGACAGGAGAATGACTCGTGCGTGACGGCTGTTGACCGTGTTGGACAGTTGCCGCTTGAGGCGGTGCAGCATCCTGCCTTCCCACGGTCGCAGCTTCCGTGCGACGACCTTGTCCATATTCAGGGCTCCACTTCATTTGGTGATGATGCGGAGCCCTTTTTATCTAAACAACGTCGACGCCCCACCAAGTCATGCTCCTGATGTCGCCTTTGGATGGACGAGAGGCGTAGTCACCTGCGCGATGCGACTCCGGGAGACACGAAACCGCCGACCGTACGTCCCTCCATCGACGATCAGGCATCATGGCGCATCAACCTCATCAGGGTGTCCGGAGGCCCCGGCCTCCTGCAGAATTACTTCGGCTCGGTCTTGTACCGGCCGTTTCTCGACAGGAACATTGGCGCGGAGCGTTGGATTCGTCACACTGAGGCGGCCCCGGATGGATGGGAACAGGTGGAGAAAGCCATGATGATCCAGACCGCGATGATGTTGGTGGTAGCCAACGACGCCCCTGGCGGCCGGCGACGTTGCCACATTGCGGGTGGACGACCACGGACAGGTTGCCGTGGCGTCCGGGGCGATGACGATCGACGCCACGGCCCCGGCCCCGGCCGAGCAGTCGGGCGGCCCTGGCTGGGCGGCGATCGGGCCGTTCGGCGGCGACGCCGATGACGTTGCCGTGTCGACGGTCGATCCGACCATCGTGTTGGCGGGCATAGCGCCATCGTCCGGCAGCGGCGGCGCGCTGTACCGGTCCACCGATAGCGAAAGCACATGGTCCATCGTTGGGGTCCTCAGCGGCGTCAATGTCTACGACATCGAGTTCGCACCCGACGGGACTGTCTACATCGGCACGCAGGACAGCGTGTGGAAGAGCGTGGACGACGGGGTGAACTGGGTTCAACTGAACCTGGACATCGGCCTCAACGACACGGTGTTCGAGGTTGCCATCGATCCGTCGGCCCCGAGTCGGCTGTGGGCGGGGATCGCCGACGCGCTCGGCAGCCAGCCGGTCAACGTCATGCGCTTGGGCAACGGCGGCACGACGTGGACGGACGCCACGCCGCCGTTGGCGTCGCCGCAGAGTTGCAAGGGCATCTCCATCGATCCGAACGACTCCAGCCGAATGTTCGCCTGCTTCGGCGCATCGTTCGGAGGAGGCCAGGTCTGGTTCTCCGACAGCGGTGGCACTGCATGGGTCAACCGATCCGCCGGCCTGCCCCCCCAACCCGATGCAGGACGTCGTGCTCGACGGGTCTCGCGTTCTCCTGGCGGGAGGCCTGCTCTTCGGATCGCAGTTCGTGGGTCTCTATAGCTCGATCAACGACGGCGTGACATGGACGCCGCTGCACGACGGAAGCTGGCCGCTGCTGGTGGTCAACGACATCGACATCGATCCGAACAACGCCGACGTGATCCTCGCCGCCAGCGCGGGATCGGGCGTATACCGGAGCACCGACGGCGGCAGCTCGTGGGAGATCGGAGCCGGCAATACGGGCTCGGCCGCACTGCTGTCGGTGCGTTTCGCGCCGGGCAGCTCATCGGACCTGTTCCTCGGCGCCAGTTCGCTTGGCGTGCTCAAGAGCGTCGACGGTGGCGCCGGCTTCGACCCGTCGTCGGTCGGGATCGGTGCGCTCAACGTGGTGTCGATCGCCGCCAACCCCAATGATCACGATGAGCTTGCCATCGCTTTCCAGGGGCTCAACGACGGCGGCGTGCAGCGGTCGACGGATGCCGGGGTGACGTGGACCGTCGAAGCCGTTTCGCCGACGAGGTACAACACCGTTCGCTTCGCGCCCGACGGCACGCTCTACGCGATCTCCGACGGTCCGACCTCCATCGTAGCCGAAGCGCTCTACCGGCGCAGCGGCGACGGAACCTGGACCAATATCGGCCCGGATCAGGGACCGCTGTTCGAGAGTGAGCTGTTTGCTCTTCGCTTCAGTCTCAACGATGCCGGGCTCATCCTGACCGGTGGATCGGACTTCGGCGTCGTGGGTGCCGAGCCGACGATCTGGCGGACACCCGACGGAGGAGAATCCTGGACGAAGGTGTACGGGGGCCCGTTCGCCAACGAGGACGTCACCACCATCGAGATCGTCGAGGACGGCACCGATGCATTGATGATCGCGGCCTTCACCGACTTCGGGGGCAACCCGCAAACCGGCGGCGTGTTGCGATCGAGCAACGGCGGGTTGAGCTGGTCGGCGTCATCGACGGGTCTGCCGGCCGAGGCACAGGGGACCGGGCTGTGCGCCTCGCCGTCCGATGAGAA
>SMWF01000004.1 GCA_004357385.1 Gammaproteobacteria bacterium
CACCCGGACGCTACGTCAAGGAGGTCTGACGTTCCGCGTGACGCTCGTCGAGCTGGCGGCGGACTTCGGCATGAACCGCGGGGCTGGTTTCCAGCCGCGTCGCATTAGCCCAACACCTGGTAATAGAAAAACAGTAAAAAGGTGTTGAAGGCGAAGTTCTTGTAGGTATCGGGGAGCGCTCCAACTCCTTGCAACAGCTTGGTGCTCGGCGCAACCCTGCCCGGACGTTTCAGGCCCTGCCGGGCGGCCACACAGGTCATACGCCCGGTATCACTTGAACCTTGATCGCACCCGCTGATTTGTCCGCCGCTGCGGCGAACGCCTCGGCGACCTGATCGAGTGCGAACCGATGGCTGATCAGGTCCGGCAGTAAATCGCGGTGTCTGTCCACCAACTCCGTTGCCAACCGGAAATCTCCGACCCGGCCGTCATGGGCATAGCAGTTCGAGCCGCGCAGCGTCAGCTCCTTCGCCATGAACCCCAACCCCGGAATTGAGGGGGAGTCTTCAAACACGCCCACCATTACGATCGTCGCGCCAGCACGTGCCACACCGACCGCTTCAGTCAGGGTCTCGGCGCGGCCACCCACCGTTTCTATCACCACGTCGATCAGCTGGTCGCCCAGGTCATCGAGCATGTGGTCGGCACTGGCGTAAACTCGAGCCGCTCCAAGGGCTTTCGCCAACTCCGCCTGGCGCGGATATCTCGCGGTGGCAAATACCTCCCCCGCGCCGGCGCTGCGGGCCACCAGAATCGACAGCAGGCCAATGGTGCCTGCGCCCAGCACGGCGACCCGGTCACCGACACCCACACCGCCTGACCGGACAGCACGCACGCACACCGCCATGGGTTCGCTGAGTGCGGCAACGTTGTCATCCAGGTCATCGGGTAGCAAGTGCAGACACGTCGCCGGCACGGTCACGTAATCCGCCATGCCACCGCGCGTAGTGACCCCGAAAATGCGATTGTCTGGACAACGATTGGGGTGTCCGGTTCCACAATGGAAGCACGCGCCACAGGCAGTAATCGGCTCCACCGCCACCTTCACGCCATGCGCAATCTCGACCCCATCCCCCGTCGCGTCGATGATCCCGGCAATTTCATGACCCGGACGCAACCCCTCGCTGCCCATGAACCCACCCAGCAGATGCAGGTCGGTCCCGCAGATACCCACTGCGGACACATTCACTCGGACCCATCCCGGACGCGGTTCCGGAACATCGCATTCGCTGATCCCAATGCGACCCGGACCGAGAAATTCCGCGGCCTTCATACCATGACTCCAAGATCGACAAGCGCGCCAAGCCGTCATGGTAAACCCCGCTCCCGAGCCGCGTACAGTGGTGACGAACCCCGCGTTTGTGCGTACAGTGGCTGGACGGGAAGGAGAACACTCATGGCCAGCTACATCATGCTCAGCACCCTCACCGACGAGGGTCGCAAAACGCTGAAGGAACGTCCGGAGCGGCTCCAGGCGGTGAACAAGGAAATTGAAGCAATGGGCGCCCGCGTTACCGCCCAGTACGCGGTACTCGGCGGATACGACTTCGTCAACGTCATCGAGGCACCCACCAACGAAGTGATGGCGATGATTGCCATGGAGCTCGGCGCGCGCGGCACCATCAAGGTCACCACGCTGCCCGCGATGCCGATCTCAGAATTCGTCGATATGCTCAAAGGAGCATCAGCCGGCGGATCCTGACGGAACACTAGCGTGCCGACCTACGTACTGCTCATGCGGCTCAGCTCCAAAGGGTGCGCCGCGGTGCGCGACGATCCCGATTCAATCGGCGCACTCCGCGAGGCCCTGGAACGCTGGGAGTCCAAGGTGCTGTCGGAGTTTCAATGCCTGGGCGAATACGATCACTGTGTCATCTTCGAGGCGCCCGACAACTTCCACGCCTATCGTGCATCCCTGGAACAGGAGTTGAGCAGTACCGCAGAGACGGAGATTCTGGCTGCGATCGACCTGCCACTGTTCCAGCGGATGATGACCCAGACCTCCGGGACGGTCGGCCCTCACGCCTGGCAGATTCGTTGGTGGGCAAAGTTGGGACGCCTCGGATTCCGGCGGCACGCCTACACCCGCTGGGTACGGGCTGCCTGCAAACCGCTCACGGTTACCGGGCGGGAGAATCTCAGGGATGTCAAACGCCCCTGCATTGTCGTCGGAAATCACACCAGTCATCTCGACGCGCTGGTGCTGTTCCAGGCGTTGCCCCAGCGCATCAAATGGAACGTCTATTTCGCCGCAGCGGCTGATCGCTGGTTCGTCAAGGGCCGCAAAGAGCTGGTCATGCAGCCCTGGTATCAGTCACTGGCCGTGGGCTCGTTTCCCATCCAGCGTGGGGGCGGGTCCAAAGCGCTCGACTACCCGAAGTGGCTGCTCGACCACGGCTGCAATCTGGTGATCTTTCCCGAGGGAACGCGGTCGACCAGCCGCAAGCTGGCCAAGTTCCGGCACGGCGTCTCAATCCTCGCCTTGGAGAAGAACGTACCGGTGGTGCCGATCTATCTCAGCGGGTTGAACAAGTTGCGGCCGAAGGGATCCCGTGAGATCTTTCCCGGCCCTGGGTATGCGCATTTTCTCCCGCCGCTTCGCTTTGCTCCCGGTACGGAGGTACCGGACGCCACTCGGCAGATTTTCGCTGCGCTGAACGAAGCCCACACCAAAGTCACCAACGAGGGTCCTGAGGTTCTCTACGCGGGCAGCTGAAGCGCGCGCTGCAGCCAACTGATGAGGTCGCTCAGGACTTCATCTCTGTTTATCTCATTGAACATCTCGTGGCGCCCGCCGGGGTACATTCGCTGCGTCACCGAGAGTCCCGCCTTCCGATAGGCTTTCAGCAGCCGTGCGATGTTCTTCCCTTCGGCATGAACAGGGTCGTCGCCACCCGAGAACATATAGATCGGCAACGCTGTGGGGATACGGGCGACGTTGCTCCGCTTACGCGTCAGGCGCGCCCCGGACAGGTAACTCACCAGACTTCCGGGACGGAGAATGAACCCGCACAACGGATCGTCGGCATACAGCCTTACGTGCGCATCATCCCGCGTCAGCCACTCGGAGCCGACATCCCCCTCGAACGATTCATTGGCATTGCCAAACAACATTTCGGCCAGGCGCTCACTCGGAACCGATGGTCCGTGCCGCCAGCCTTCGTAGCGCGCTACCCAATCGGCAATGAGCCGACCGAACCCGGTGCTGAAACCCGGCGTGCCGGACAGCACGACAGCCGCCAGACCATCGTCGTAACACCATAGATAGTGCTGAACCAGCGAAGCACCCATGCTGTGACCCAGCAGTACGACCGGCGCGCCTGCCCGGCGCTGTCTGGTGTGCTCGATGAGTTCGTGCTGGTCGGCGACGACGCGGTCCCACCCGCCCGGGCCGAAGTCGCCCAGGCCATCGGCCTCCGCACTACCCCCGTGCCCGCGGTGGTCCTGCGCCACCACTTCATAGCCTTGCGCAACCAGCGCGCTCGCCACCTGGTCATAACGGCCCGCATGCTCGCCCATGCCATGCGCGATGTGGACCACCGCGACCGGTGGCGTGTCGGGTGACCACCGATAGCATTGGAGTTCGAATCCGTCGCTGGCCGAGAACGACAGAACTTCGCGATGCATCAAACGCTTCCCGTCGCCAGCAGCTCCTCGATTGCACGCGCCACCCCGTCCTCATCGTGACGCGAGGTCACCTTGGTCGCAGCCGCCTTCACCACAGCGTCCGCCTGGCCCATGGCGACGCTCGCGCCGGCGACTTTGAACATCTCCAGATCATTCTCGGAGTCGCCGAACGCAACCACGCGCGACGGATCCATATCGAGATGCCGGCACGCGGCCTTCAGCGCGTCGCCCTTGCTCGCGGTAATCGCGGTCAACGTCAGAATGATCTTTCCGGTGGGTCCGATGGAGTCGAGAAAGTGCACCTGATCCGCATACCGGGGTTGCAACTCCGCACGAATGCGCGCATTGACTGCCGAACCCTGGATCGCCGCTACTCTGGGAAGCGAGTCCGCCGCGCCCGTCAAGGCGGGAACCCAGCGCATCTCGTCGGGCATCAACGCAGCATCCGGCTCGCCATCGAGCTTCAGCAACACCTGGTCGGTGACCGTCACCGTGGCCACGCAGCGTTCGGCATCGCAGAGCGTGTAAAGTTCCTCGACGAAATCCTCGGGGAGCCGCTCGTCGAACAGGTCCTGAGCACTCGCCGGATCGTGCACCTGCGCGCCGGAACAGGCGATCACCGGCCCCTCGATTTCAAGTTGTGCCGCAATGCGCAGCGCCATCTGATGCCAACGCGCGGTGGCAATGATGATCTTCAGGCCGGCATCCCGCGCGGCCTGCACGGCGTGGATGTTGTTGGGCGGAATGTCTTCGCCCACCAGTAGCGTGCCATCGAGATCGATGGCGAGTCCTTGGAAATTCACGGCTGTCCCCATGCGGCTTCGCCACAGCATACCGGCGCGCGGCTCAAGGTCATATACATCGCTTGCAGATCAGCGATCAACGGCACGCGGCTTCATGCGCCCGACACCGGTATCATGTCCCGTCGCCTGATCAAACCACTCGCCGGCATCACCCCTCGACAATCCAGTCAGCCCAGCCTTGATGCGCCGCGCTGCGCCCGGCGGATAATCCGCGATCGCCGCGCTCAAGGCCATCGCGTGCTGCAGGACGTCGTCGTCTGGCACACAGCTGTATGCAACGCCTAATTCCAGCAACGCAGAACCCGGTACCCGATCGCCAATCAGCGACAGCCGGAGGCCAACAGTTTCAGGGTGACGCAACGCGAGCCAAGCCAGGTTGTACGGCGCGCCCATACCCTGCCGCACTTCGCCGATCTGCAGGTAGCTGTCCTCTCCCACGACAAGCAGATCACAAGCAAGCGCCAAGGATGCACCCCCATTGATTGCGAAGCGTTCCAATGCACCCACGATGGGCGTCACACATTCGAACAGCGCGATATGGGTCGATCGCCAGGCGGCACCAAAATCCGCGAGCCACTCCGGCTCCGGATCCGCGTTGAATTCCTTCAAATCGAGGCCCGAACAGAATGCGCCGCCGGCGCCGCACAGCAGGATTGTCTGTATGTCTTCATCCTCGTCCAATGCGCGAATCGCGGTGGCAAGTTCGGTCGCCATGGGACCAACGATGGCATTGCGGCGTTCTGGTCTATTCAACATCAACTTTGCCCAACCGTTGTGTCGTTCAACCTCGATATCCATGGTTTTGCTCCGCAAGCAAATCACACCTTGGTAGACTGAACCGTTCCCAGTCCCGAGATCAACCATGGCCATCATGAAAGTGGCTCTGCTTCTGGTAGTCGGTCTGCTGATACTGACGACACTGGTAGTCGTGGCCGGCGCATTGCTGTCCCTGGATAGGGGCCGCGCTCACCGCGCGGCGACCAACGAGCTTCCGGAACTGGATGCCCTGAGCGGCGACGGTCTGGTGCGCGTGAACGCAAACGGTCAGGAATTTCGTGCTCGGGTGGCTGGCCGGCACAACAGCGGACCGGCGTTGTTGCTGCTGCACGGATTCCCCGTTACATCCGCGATGTACACGCCATTGATCGACGCGGCCGCTGCTGCAGGTTACCGCGTTATCGCTTTCGATCAGCGCGGCTACAGCCCAGGGGCGCGACCCACCGAGCTAGAGGCTTATCAGTTGCCTCACCTGGTTGCCGACGCACTCGGCGTGGCGGACGCGATGGGTTTCGACCGGTTTCACGTGATTGCGCACGACTGGGGTTCCGCTGTCGGCTGGATGCTCGCACTGCAGCACACCGACCGCGTGCAGAGTTATACGTCACTCTCGATTCCACATATGGAAGCCTTCCGGGCAGGCATAACCGGTGACCCTGACCAGCAGCGCCGCAGTCGCTACATGATCTTCTTCCGTTTGCCCTGGTTGCCAGAGCTCGCCTTCACATTCAATCGCCTCGCTCTGTTGCGCACCAGCTTGTACGCCGAAATGTCGGAGGCCGAGCGTGCGGAGTATCTGGCCGTCTTTGCAGAACCCGGCGCGATGACCGCCGCGCTGAACTGGTATCGGGCTCCAAACATCTCAGGAGATGCCATGGCCATCGCGGATCCGATGCTGAAGATCCCGTTCCTGTTCATCTGGGGAAACCAGGACCAGGCAGTCAGCCGGAACTCGGTCGACGGCCAGCGCCGGTTCATCGATGGTGAGTTTACCGAGCTCGAACTGGACGCAGGGCATTGGCTGATGGAGGAGCGCAGCGACGTCGTCGTTGCCGAAATACTTTCGTTCCTGGACCGCCAATCATCAGCCCAACCACCGGAGACCGGTTGATCTGGCGCCTGGACGCTGATCCGAGCCTAGTCGAACAGCAACAGCACAATACCCGACACGATCAACGCCACCCCGGCAACATCGATGGTTCGCTGCCGTTCGCGAAACACTGCAATCGAAATGATGAAGGTGAAAACGAGTTCCACCTGCCCCACCGCGCGAACATAGGCTGCTTTTTCGATTGCCATGGCGGTGAACCACCCCGCCGATGCCAACATTCCGCAGATCCCAACCAACAGCGCGGGACGCCACGCACGCGCAATGCGAATCAACTCACCGTCATTGCGCAGCAGCAAATAGCATCCCATCGCGAGCGTCTGGAACAGCAACACCCAGCCAAGCGTCACCGCCGCCTGCACGACGACACCGACGGGCGCCAGTGAGAGTGACGCACCGCGGTAGCATACGGCCGAGGCCGCGAACGCCGATCCCGACAGCACGCCCCACATTGCACCAACACCAAACCATCCATCCACCGCCCGAGTCGGTCGAGACAGCGCCAGCACACCGAGCAAACTGATCAGTATGCCCGCGGCGGCGAACTGCCCGACACCTTCCCCCAACAGTACGATTCCGAACAGCGCCGCCTGTATCGTTTCGGTCTTCGAATAAGCCGTCCCTACCGCGAAGTTGTGCGTGCTGAACGAACGAATGAGGAACACCGTACCCAGAATCTGCGCACCGCCACCGAGCACGACGTAACCCGCGAACGCCAGGTTCGGCTCTGGCAATGGCGTGTCGAGGTACGAATCCAGACCGAACAGGTAGATCGCCACGAAGGGCAGCGCAAACAGAAACCTGACGTATGCGGCACCTTCCGCGGAAAGCCGGGCGGTCAACTGGCGTTGCAGCGCCGAGCGCACATTCTGCAGGAACGCGGCGGCAACGGTGATGAGAACCCAGAACTCCATGGCGGCCGGATCATATCTAACCGTTCGAACATGCATCTGAACTTCAGAACTACTAAGTTCGATAGATGTCTTCTATTCTAGCGATTCAAACTTTCGAATAGCGCCCCGCCCACAACTCAAGACGAGCGTCTGCGATTCGGTCAGCTGGATGCGTAGCTTAGGAAATGGCGACCCGATAACGCAGATCCCGGAGGTTCAACGCCAGGGCTCGACGATGATCTTCGCGTGAGCGTCCGGGTTCGCCAGGTCCTCGAACGCCTGGGGCACTTCCGCAAGGCCTACTTTGCCGGTGATGAAGGGGTCGGTGTTGAGCTCGCCCTCGGCGACCATGCCCAGGGTGGCGGCAAACTCCTCCGGTGTGTACGCCAGAACGAACTGTAGATTCAGCTCCTTGCCGATCGCCAGCATCGGGCGGATCTGATCCGGTTCCATACATACCCCCACCACAACGAAGCGGCAACCACGTTCGGCGCCGACCATCATCTGATCGATGACGCCAGGCACGCCGACGCACTCGAAGAATACGCCCGGCCGCAGCTCGGTCGTCCCGGTGAGTGGGTTCTCGGGCAAACGCTCGCCACTGCGGCTGACCTGGGCGAGCCCGAGCCAACTTTCGTAAGGCGAGTTCTGCGCGGGATCGATCACCACATCCGCGCCCAACTGCTCCGCAAGCTGCCGGCGCCGCGACGAGAAATCCGCCGCCACGATGGGCGCGACGTTGCGTGCCTTCAGGGCGGCGATCACCGCCAACCCCACCGGGCCACAGCCGATAACCAGCGCCACGTCCTCGGGGGCCAGTCGGGCCATCTCCACGGCATGCCAACCCACCGCCATCGGTTCGGTCAGTGCCGCACGTTCAGTCGACAAGCCGTTCGGGACCGGCAGCAACATTCCTTCAGTCAACACCATCTGCTCGGCGTAACCGCCCGGCACGTCGTTGGAGTACCCGACGGTCACGCTGGCACCGTCGCGGACGGTGATCGGCACGGAACAAACCCGGGTGCCGGCCGCCAGCCGCCCTTGGGTGCCGGGACCGTGGTCCAACACCTCCGCACAGAACTCGTGGCCCATGACCACATCCCGGCTCAGATCCATGCTCATTCCCCCCGGCGCATTCTCCACGAACTGATCCGCATACTTCAGGGCATGGAGGTCGGAGCCACAGATACCGCAAGCCAGGGTTTTCACCAGCACCTCACCTGGTCCAGGAGTCGGGTCCGGCATTTCATCCACCACCAGCCGTCGATCGCGCATGATCGCTGCACGCATAACCTGTCTCCATCAGCAGGAATGGTCGTCCAGAATACGATAAACGGATTGAGAGACGTAGAGCGTCCCGGTTACGATCTGCACTCGTACATATTCCGCCGCATTCCGGCCCACGCACAAGGGGAGACAGTCTGTCGATGAGATACGCAGCACCAACAACCACCAGGGAAGCGGCAGCGCTCATCGCGAAGGCCAAGGGCCGCGCCTTCGTGCTTGCCGGCGGGACGGATCTGCTGGTACGCATGAAAATCGGCACGATCGAGCCAGAGCTGGTCGTGGACATCAAACGCATTCCGGCTACCCAGTCGATTACCAAGTCCGCGACAGGTTTCCGAATCGGGGCCGGGGTCCCAACGGCGGCGATGGGCGAGAACAACGCATTGAAGAAAGCATGGCCAGGGGTCGTCGAGGCGGCGAACCTGATCGGGTCGGATCAGATCCAGAATCGGTGCACCATCGTGGGGAATCTCTGCAACGCATCGCCTGCAGCGGACAGCGTGCCGGCCTTGATCGCCGCTGGAGCAAAAGCTGCCATCGTCGGGCCCAGGGGACGGCGCACAGTGGCAGTGGACAAGATCGTCACCGGGCCGGGAACGACATCCCTGAAAAAAGGGGAGTTCATCGAGGCCATCACACTGCCGAGGCCCCCGCCAAGGTCGGGCGACGCGTACCTGCGCTTCATCCCGCGGACCGAGATGGACATCGCGGTCGTCGGCGCCGGCGTCAGCCTGACGCTGGGCCCCAACGGGGTCGTCAAAAAGGCGCGCGTTACGCTTGGGGCGGTGGCACCGACCGTGGTGTTGGTGCCCGCGGCCGCCCGAGCGATCACGGGAACCAGGCTTGAAGACGTCGCGCTAGCGAAGCTGGCAGCGGCCTGCGAAGCCGCGTGCAACCCGATCGACGACATGCGCGGTACCATCGAATACAGAACCGAGGTGGCGGGCGTGCTCGCCCGGCGTGCCGCGAAGATCGCCTATCAGCGTGCAGGGGGTAACTGATGTCTGGAATTCACGTGTCAACGACGATCAACGGCGATCCGGTGGAGTTTGTCTGTCAGCCGGGTGAAACATTGCTCGATGTGCTACGCGACAGGCTCCGGCTCACGGGTTCGAAGGACGGCTGCGGCACCGGCGACTGCGGTGCCTGCAGCGTCACGGTCGACGGACGGCTGGTCTGTTCCTGTCTCGTTCTCGGCGCCGAGGCCGAAGGGCGCGAAGTCACCACCATCGAGGGTCTTGCCGATGGCGAGAACCTCCATCCGCTGCAAAGCAAGTTCATCGAACACGCGGCCCTGCAATGCGGCATCTGCACGCCCGGATTCCTGGTCGCCGCCAAGGCCTTGCTCGACCGTAACTCGAATCCCACCGAGGAGGAGATTCGCTTCGCGCTCGCCGGGAATCTCTGTCGATGCACGGGTTACGACAAAATCGTCCGGGCAGTGAGCGCGGCAGCGACCGAGGTCCGCAAGCAGGAAGGCCGCAAGCAGCGTCGTTCATTTTAGGAGAAACCCAATGGCACACGACACGAGCTTTACCAACCAGGAATTCAAAGTAATCGGTACGCGGCCGCCGCGACCGGACGGCGTCGACAAGGTGACGGGCCGTGCGGCGTACGGCGCCGATACCTTCGCACCCGGCCAATTGGTCGGCCTCATTCTGCGCTCGCCGCATGCGCACGCCCAGATCAGGAAAATCGACACCTCGAGAGCGGAAAAGCTCAAGGGGGTGAAGGCCGTCATCACCAGCGATGATCTGCCGGACCTGACCAACGGCGACCGCGCCATGCTCGACATTCTCGAGAATTGCATGGCGCGCGGACGGGCGCTCTACGATGGCCACGCGGTCGCAGCGGTCGCCGCCATCGACGCAGAAACGGCGCGCAAAGCGCTGAAGCTCATCAAGGTCGATTACAAACGGCTACCACATGTCACCGACGTCGATGAGGCAGTAAAGCCGGATGCCCCGATCGTGCAGCCCTATGTGCGAACCGCAGGTGTTCAACCGCCGCCGACGAAGGCGTCGAACATCTCGCAGATCTCCGAATTCGGTCACGGCGACGTCGAAGCCGGCTTCGCGCAGGCCGACTTCATCGTGGAGGAAAGCTACAAGACCGAGCAGACCCATCAGGGCTACATCGAACCCCACGCCTGCCTCGCGAGCGTCGGTCCAGATGGCCAGGGGGAGTTATGGGTCACCACCCAAGGCCATTTCACCTTCCGCAACCAGTGCGCCGCGCTGCTCGGCATGGACGTTGCCAAGCTGAAGGTCACCGCTTCGGAGATTGGCGGCGGATTCGGCGGCAAGACCCACGTGTGGATGGAGCCAGTTGCGCTGGCGCTGTCCCGCAAGGCCAATCGCCCCGTGAAAGTGGTGATGTCGCGCGACGAGGTGTTCCGCGCCACTGGCCCGACCTCGTCGACCTCAGTGGACGTGAAGATCGGTGCCAAGAAAAACGGCAGGATTACCGCGGCGACGGCGACCCTGCGTTATCAGACCGGCGCTTTTCCGGGAATCTGGGGCATGCTCGGGGCAATGACCGCGTATGCCTGCTACGACCTCAAAAACGTTAAGACCGTGGGCTACAACGTACTCGTCAACCGACCGAAAGTGGCGGCCTATCGTGCGCCGTCGGCGCCGATGGCGGCGTTCGCGGTCGAGAGTACGATCGATCTGTTGGCCGCAAAGGTTGGCATGGAGCCAGTCGATTTTCGGATCAAGAATGCGGCAAAGAAAGGCACCAAGGCATCCTACGGTCCGACCTACGGCCCCATTGGCATCGGCCCGACCCTCGAGGCCGTCAAGAACCATCCGCACATGCGGGCGCGGCTGGGCAAGAACCAGGGGCGGGGCATGGCCTGCGGCTTCTGGTTCAATTTCGGCGGGCAAACCTGCACCGATCTCAACATCGGGGTCGACGGCACGGTCAACCTGACCGTGGGCACGGTCGACGTCGGCGGTTCCCGGGCTTCGCTGTCGCTTATCGCCGCCGAAGAGCTCGGTATTCCGTACGAGCGCATCAAGTGCAACGTTGCCGATACCAGCTCGCTCGGTCACAACGACACGACCGAAGGCAGCCGCGGCACGTTTTCCTCCGGCATGGCGACGATCTTCGCTGCACGCGACGCCATCGAGGTGTTGCGCGAGCGGGCGGCGCAGACCTGGGAGATCGACGTGAAGGACGTCAAGTGGGAAGGCGGACGAGCGGTTCCCAAAGGGGTGCGTCACAGCAACCTCGGAACGCTCACCCTCGAAGAACTTGCGGCCGCATCGCCGAACACCGGTGGCCCGATCGCCGGACACAACGAAGTGGTTGCCGACGGCGCGGGCGTTTCATTCGCCAGCCACATCTGCGATGTCGAAGTGGATCCGGAAACCGGTGCGACGAAGGTACTTCGCTACACCGTGGTCCAGGATGCTGGCAAGGCCATTCATCCCGACTACGTGGAAGGTCAGCTCCAGGGTGGCGCGGCACAAGGCATCGGTTGGGCGCTCAACGAAGAGTACATCTACGGTAAGGATGGCCGGCTACAGAACCCGGGCTTTCTCGACTACCGAATCCCGGTCTGCTCGGATCTGCCGTTCATCGACACGGAGATCCTCGAGATCCCGAATCCGAATCACCCGTATGGGGTTCGGGGTGTGGGCGAGACGTCGATCGTGCCGCCGCTGGCCGCTGTCGGCAACGCCGTGTCGAATGCCGCTAACGTGCGCCTGACCCACGTACCGATGTCGCCACCGAGGATTCTCAAAGCGATCAAGAACCGGCGGTCAAACGCGACCACCGGCTGATGTTGGTCCGATGTTAGAAGTGCAGCTCTCCGGGTCGCTGCGCGACGCGGCGGGGGGAGCGGCTTCGATTTCGATCGACGCAAGCACGATCCGGGAGCTGCTGCGCAAAATCGTCGAGCGCTACCCGCGCATGCAGAGCCGGGTCGACGATGGCGTGGCAGTCTCCATCAACGGCGAGATCTTTCGGGATAACTGGGGCGAGCACATCCCGGAAGGTGCGGAGATCTTCCTGTTGCCGCGGATTCCGGGCGGGTAGATCGAAGTACATGACCACGATTACCGACAAAGCGAACGCGTTCTCCGCGCTGCACGTACCCGGCAAGCCGTTCGTGATCCCCAACCCCTGGGATTCGGGAACAGCACGCATGCTCGCCGGCATCGGCTTTGAGGCACTGGCCACCACCAGCGCCGGCTTCGCCTTCACCCAGGGCTTGCGCGACCATCACGTGACCCGGGATCAGACGCTGGAGCATGCCCAAGAGATTGCGACAGCAGTGGCAGTCCCCGTGTCCGCGGACCTGGAGAACGGTTTCGCCGATGCGCCCGATGCTGTGGCCGAAACCTATCGCCTGGCCGCCGCCACGGGCATCGTCGGTGCGTCTATTGAAGATTCCACGGGCAACCCGGAACAACCGATCTACGACTTCGAACTCGCTGTCGCACGAGTCGAGGCGGCGGTCGCCGCGATTCGGGAGGCCGAGTTCGATTTCACACTCACCGCCCGCAGCGAGAATTTCCTGCATGGCCACGCCGATCTCGACGAAACCATTGCCCGCCTGCAGGCTTTCGAGGCCGCAGACGCCGATGTACTTTACGCACCTGGACTTCCCGATCTGGATGCAGTGGCCACGGTCTGTGCCGCGGTCACCCGGCCGGTCAACGTTCTGGTCGTAGGCACACTGGCCCAGCACTGCGTCACCGACTTTGCCGACGCGGGTGTTGCACGTCTGAGTCTCGGCTCGGTACTCGCGAGGCACGTGCTCGGCCATCTGTTCAAGGCGGCGAGTGAGATTCGAGACCAGGGGAGCTTTTCGTTTATGTCGGTGCTCGGCGGCCGGGATCAGATCGACCGCTTCATGTGCTGAGCGTTCTGTTCCGCTGCGATGACTTTCTGGCGGTGAACAAACCCAGCGGGGTGTCGCTGTTCGCGGATCGCACCGGTAAGGCCAACCTGTGGGATGTGCTCAAGGAGCAACTGACGCGGGAGCAGCAGACACCACGGAGTGTTCACCGACTCGACAAAGGCACCAGCGGGGTCCTGTTGGTAGCGCTCACGCGCGCGGCCCAACGCGAACTGAATCGCGCGTTCAATCCTGGGATCGCGTCGCCCCCGATTCGAAAGTTCTACGTCGCGCGTGTTTGCGGCGCGCTGCAACTGGCGGGAACGGGCGATATTGATCTGCCGCTGCGCAAGGGCCGTAAGAGCCGCTACCGGATCGCGGGGGCCCGGGAAGCCATCCAGCGCGATGCCGACGCCTGGCGGCTTTCAGGCGAAGCCGACGCCGGCTATCGGAGCCATACCCGGTTTCGTCGCGTGACCTCGTTGGGCCCGGATACACTGCTGGTCCTCGCGCCCACAACCGGCCGAACCCACCAGTTACGCGTCCACCTGGCGTGGATCGGTCATCCAATCCGCGGAGATCACCTCTACGGTCGACCCGAAAGTGACTCCCAGTGCTGGCCGCGTCTGGCCCTGCATTGCCATCGGATGGTGTTCGAGCTAGCGCAGACCCGTTACAGCATCGCGGCACCGCTGCCGGAGGGTTTTACGAGCGTCTCCGATTGACCCAGCCACGCGCCGCGGCAAAACCGGCAGCCGCGGCCGCTGGGTGGCGCGTCACCGCAAACGCCACCGCGCCCACCGCCAGGCCCACGGCCCAACCCAACAGTTGGGGACTTTGGGCACGGCCGGTGCTGGCGCGACTAACGGTGTGCTCGCAGTTGTTGGTTAGCAGGCTGTAGCTCCGTCCTTGTCGTACGCCCTCGGCGTGGAGCAGGGCACGCTCGCGCCGCGCCCGATCCTGAGACGTCACGTACAGGCGCTGCCCGTTGCGAAACTCGTGCTCGGTGCTGATGTGCTCGCCACGAAACGGCGTGTTGTGCAGCACACGACCATCGCC
>SMWF01000028.1 GCA_004357385.1 Gammaproteobacteria bacterium
CTAGTGGCCCAGAGGCGGTTGTGCCGCTACCAGCCGGTGGATGAACCCCAATTTTAGCTGCGCCGTCGCGGAGAGCGCGAAGGGGTAGGCGTCGCCAAGTCCCATGCTGCGGTTCAGCAGGTTCATCCCCTGGCTCAACGTGAACCAGTCGTCGAGTACCCAACTGAAATCCGTCGGGGGGTTGCTGATTCCCAGATCTAATTCAGGATCGAAATCGTGGGTTGGCCGGCCGAGGGCTTTGCCCTGGAACCGCAGATCCGAATCGCTGGCGGTTTCCAGCGTGTCGATGATGTGCATGTAGTGTGCCCATGTCTCGGCAAAATCTTCCCATGGGTGGCTCGACGCGTACGCGCTGACGTGGCGCCGCTGCCAGTCGGCCGGCGGGCCGGACTCGTAATGCGCTTCGAGGGAGTCAGCGTAGTTGGATCTTTCATCCCCGAACAGCGAGCGGAAATCGGTGAGGGCGCTGCGGCCATCGATCAGAAGAAACCAGTAGTAGTGGCCCATCTCATGGCGTACGTGTCCGAGCAGCGTCCGATAGCCTTCGTTCAAGCGCTCGCGCATCTCTTCTCTGAGACTCGAATCGGCTTCGGCTAAGCTGATGGTGATCGTGCCGTTCAGGTGTCCGGTGCTGGCGCGCTCATCGGTGGCGTGTACGTCGGCGTCCAGCCGTCGGTCCGAGAGTATTTTGAACGACAATCCCTTCGGACCATCGGCTTTGCTGCTGATCGGCAGACCCAGCGCCAGCAACGTGAATATCGTGCGTCGTTTGGCCTTTTCGACTTCGTACCAAAGCTGCACCCGGCGCGGATCGTCGAGGTTTGGAATGGTCTCGTTCAATCGGCAGGACAGGCAGTAGTCGGCGGGTTGCTCGCTCGGAACCATCCAATTACAGGTGTCCGATTCGGTGTGGTTGCGGCAATAGCGGTAGCTTTGCCGATTCAACCGGGGGTGCAACGCGAGTTTCTCTGATTCAAGAGCCCCAGGAGCGTCGTCGAAACTCGTCAGCAGGCCGGCCTCGGGAACGAACCCAAGGGGCCTGCCGCAGTTCAGGCAGGAGGTGTTCTCGAAGTAGACGGTGCTGCCGCAGGCGCAGGTGAAATTTCGCATGCCGGGCCCGTATCGCACAATTGCGCGAGTTTGTACTGGAAAGGTCGATCCCCGTCCAGCTGCGTCGGGCTTTTCCATTGTGCTCTTTTCCAAGGTGCTGAGGATCCTTAGAATGCCCGCTTCCTTTCAGGATCCTGGATGCGGATGCTCAACGGCGATATTCAACCGGATTACGCGGATGTAGCGTCGGCGCTGATTCGCCAGATTCCACGACGCTCGCTCGGCGGCGCGGCGGCGTGCGTATACCATCGCGGCGAAAAAGTCGTCGACATCTGGGGTGGGACCCGGGACGCTGAGGGTAATCCCTGGTGTGAAGACACTACGGCGATCTCGTTTTCGACCACCAAAGGCGTCGTTTCCACGCTCATGCACGTGCTTATCGAGCAGGGGTTGGCGGACTACGACGATCCGATAGCGAGGTACTGGCCCGAGTTCGGTGCCCACGGTAAGGAGACGATCACGATTCGACAGGCGCTGTGCCACACCGCCGGACTTTACCGTCTGGACGAGATGATCTCCCGTCCGGAAGAAATGCTCGATTGGGAGCATATGAAGCAACGCGTCGCGGACGCCCGTCCGGCACATGAGCCCGGCGCGCAGCACGCGTATCACGCACTGACCTACGGTTGGCTTATGGGCGGAATCATAGAGGCAGTAGCCGGGCGGGCGCTGCAACGCGTGTTGCAGGAGGAACTGGTCGATCCGCTCGATCTGGACGGTATGTTCATCGGTATGCCGCACAACGAAATGTTCCGCCGCGCGACGTTGGCCGAGTCAAAGCTTCCGCACTGGGAGCCGCGCGATGGGTGGCAGCGCAAGACGTACGAATTCATCGAGGCGGTGCTCGGTAGGTTCGGCGTGGAGCTTGCCGAATCCCGCTCCATGTCGATTGACATGAGCGATTTCGACTGGAATTCGGAAGCGGCCGTGCAGGCGATGATTCCGGCGGTGAACGGCCAGTTCACCGCCCGCTCATTAGCGCGCATGTACGCGATGATTGCCGGCGGGGGTCAGATCGACGGTGTGCGGCTGCTTTCCGAAGCGCGTGTTTCGGAGATCACGTCGCTGCGCAGCGACCGCCGCGACCGTGCACTGCAACTGCCGATGCAGTGGCGCATGGGCTATCACCGTGCGTTCAGCTTGGGTAAACAGGCCCCCGAGGCGTTCGGCCATTATGGCTATGGCGGTAGCGGAGCGTTCTGTGATCCATCGAGAGATCTGGCGGTGGCCATGACGGTCAACAGTGGGTCGGGTACGCCGATGGGTGACACGCGCATGCCACGGATCGCCCGCGCCTCGATCAAGGCCATCGATCGGCTGAAGTAACTCACGTAGGCCCGCGGGGATTGGAATGTGACCTATAGCGATCTCGAGCAACGGTTTAAGGAACTTGGCGATCTGCGGCATGCCCAGGCGATGTTGAACTGGGATGAGGCGGTCATGATGCCGACCGGAGGAGGGCGTACCCGGGCGGAGTCTATGGCGACGCTCGCGGCGATGGCGCATCGGCTGATCACGGCGGGTGAAACGGCCGAACTCATCGAGGCGGCGGCCGCGCAGGACGAGTTGGGTCCGTGGCAGCGTGCGAATCTGCGCGAGATCAAGACGATCTGGCGCAATGCGACCGCGTTGCCCGAATCGCTGGTGATCGCGCGCAGCCGTGCGAGTTCGCTGTGCGAACAAGCCTGGCGCACTGCGCGCCCCGCACACGACTGGCAATCGATCGAGCCGCTGCTCACGGAAGTCGTCGAGCTGACCCGTCAGGTTGCGACATGTCTTGGCGAGGCTGCTGGCCTGGATCCCTATGATGCGTTGCTCGATCAGTATGAGACCGGTGTGAACCAGGCGATGATCGATCCGATATTTGCGGAGCTGAAGGCATTCCTGCCGGACTTCGTCGAGCAGGTGATCGCCGCGCAGGGTTCCGTGCATCCGTTCCCGAAGTCGATCGGGGCCGCCCGGCAGGGCAACCTCGGCCGGGCGCTGATGGCGAAGCTTGGGTTCGATTTCGAGCGCGGCCGTCTGGACACCAGTCATCATCCGTTTTGCGGCGGCGACCCGGACGACACGCGTATTACCACGCGCTACGACGAGCAGGAATTTCTTTCGTCGATGATGGCGGTTTTGCATGAAACCGGCCACGCACTGTACCAGCAGGGGTTGCCGAGGCAGTGGCGGGGCCAGCCGGTGGGCAATTCCCTGGGCGCGGTGATCCACGAGAGTCAATCGTTGCTGATGGAAATGCAGGTTTGTCGCAGCCGGGAGTTCGTCGAGTTCGCCGCCCCGCTGATCAGGCAACACCTCGACGCAGGCAGCAACGATCCCGCCTGGGACGTCGACAATCTGCACCGGCACAGTATTCGGGTGGCGAAAGGATTCATTCGGGTCGATGCGGACGAGGTGACCTACCCGCTGCATGTCATACTGCGCTACGAGCTGGAACGGGCATTGCTCTCCGGCGATCTGACGGTTGCGCGCATCCCGGAGGCATGGAATGAAAAGATGCAGGCGTATCTGCAGATCGATACCCGCGACAATCTTGCGGATGGGTGCATGCAGGACGTGCATTGGTTTGGTGGTTTGATCGGTTACTTTCCGACCTACACGCTGGGAGCGCTGACTGCTGCACAACTGTTTGCCCGGGCAAAGCTCGACGAACCGGGCATCGAGGCATCGGTGGCTCAAGGTGATTTCGCGCCGCTGTTGACCTGGTTGAGGAAGAACATCCACGTCAAGGGCGCGCTCCGGCAAGCCGACGAGTTGATTGTGGAAGTCACGGGCGCGCCACTGGGTACGGATGCGTTTCGGGCTCACCTGCAGTCGCGTTACCTGAGCGCCGGGTGATGCGGGCCATACTGGTCGCTGCAACCGTGTGGACCTGCCTGGCGTGCGGCGGCGCGCGGGCCGCGGAGCCGCCAAAAGATACCGCACCATCGGTGGATGCCGGTCCGTCCCTGGAAGAACGGGTGCAGGAGATTCTCAACACGCCCGCGGAGGACGTCGACCTAGCCGTGCGTTGCATTCGCAGCATGGACTATGTCCAGGTGGAGGTGCTTGATGATCGGCGCTTGGTGTTTCGAGGCCGTGGTGACAAGCGTTGGCTGAATCAGCTGCGCGGCCGTTGTCCTGGACTGCGCAAACGGGACACCCTGCAGTTCGAAATGCGATCGATACGGCTGTGCGATATGGACAGTTTCAGGAGCATCGATCCCAGCGGCTACGGGTTCCCCGGCGCCAGTTGCTCGCTCGGTTCGTTCGAGCCCATCAGTCCCGATCAGGTCCAGATGCTGAAGGATGCGTTGCGTGCGGAGCGTGACGCAAGGCGCAGGTCAGCTGAATAGCAGGGGACGGGTGGGTTGCCACGCTCTGCAGAGGGTGGCGCTCGCCTGCGCGATGATCTGGACCGGCTCGGTCGCGGCGCAGCCGCAGTGTCGGAATCTCAGCGAGCACGATCTCGAGAGCCTCGGCCGATTGACCTTCGAAGATGGCGTGTCTGCAGGTCGCAAGCCGCACGAACTGGCGCTGGGCGCGACGGACGGTTCGTTGATCGCCGGCGAGATTCGGATCGTTCAGCAACCGATCTTCAATACGGACCTGCCCGATGAGGACACGTGGCTGTTCCGGCGGGCGAATCAGCTGCATGTCGATACGCGTGAACAGGTCATCCGTGACTTGCTCCTGTTCAAACCCGGTGAGGCGTTGACCGCGGAACAGCTTGCAGAAAGTGAGCGACTGCTTCGTGACAGGCCTTATCTGTACGACGCGCGGGTGCTGCCGCGCCGGGTGTGTGGTGACGCGGTAGACGTCGATGTGGTGACACGCGACGTCTGGACGCTCCTGCCGCGCCTTAGCTTCGACCGTGCCGGAGGCGACAACAGTTACGGCATCGGGCTATCAGACCCCAACGTCTTTGGCACCGGAAAGAACGTATCGATGGGATACACCAAGGACCGCGACCGCTCCGGTGTCGATTTCCTGTACGAAGATCCGAACGTCCGGGGATCCAGGGCCTCCTTCGCGGTATTCCTCGAGGACAACGATGACGGTTCCCGGCAGCTCCTGGACGTCAGGCGACCCTTCTATTCGCTCGATGCGCGCTACGCGTGGGGGTTGCGTCTGGATAACGTGGATCGCGAAGAAGGGTTGTTTCTGCTGGGCAGCGAAGTTTCGAAGTTCCGCCACGAGACTGTGTTCTCGGAATCGTCAGCGGGCTGGTCCCGGGGCCTGCAAGGGGGTCGGGTTGGCCGGTGGAAGGTCGGTTACACCTACGAGGATCACACCTTCGAACCGTTACCGGGCGTCGTTGCGCCGGATCCGTTTCCGGTGGATCGGCGCTACGCCTATCCATGGATCGGCTACGAGTCGATCAAGGAGCGCTTCGAGACCACGCGCAACTTCGATCGCTTCCATCGGACCGAAGACCTCAATTTTGGCAAGCGTTGGGCTGCGCGCCTGGGTTGGTCGGACGAGGTGTTCGGGGCGGACGACGTTTCGCGGCTGGTACTGCGGGGTGGCTACACGAACGTGAATCATGTCAGAGAAACACACCTCTTCAGGTACGGGTTCAATCTGAATGGCTTCTGGAATTTCGATCGCGACGAAGAGGAGAATCTGGTCGCCAACGCCTTCGCGAGGTACAACCACGCCCGTTCCGCCAGTCGCGCCTTTTCGGCTTCGTTAGGGGTGACGTATGTGCGCAATCTGCCCGTCGACAGGCAATTGCTGCTTGGCGGGGATACCGGATTGCGTGGCTACCCGAGTCGCTATCAACAGGGCGACAAACGCTTCCTGCTCACCCTTGAAGAACGATTCTTCACGGACATTTATCTGTTCCGACTCGTTCGGGTGGGCTATGTTTTCTTTGCGGACGTTGGGCGGGCATGGGAATCCGACACCCCGGGCGGCGATGAGTTCGGGGTGCTGGCGAACGTTGGCATTGGCTTGCGTCTGGAGTCGATGCGCACGCGCCGGGATCGGATTCTGCACCTGGATCTGGGGATTCCGCTGGTCGATGGGCCGGACGTGGGCTCCGTCGAGATCACGCTAAGGATCAAGCAGCGGCTCTAACCATGAACATCACGTTACGGGCGCTGACTGAAGACGATGACCTGCGCGCCATAGTGAGCCTCGCCGAGCGGATCTGGAGCGAGCACTATCCTGGAATCATCAGTTGGGCGCAGATCCACTACATGCTCGAACGGACCTACCGGCCGCACCTCATTGCTGCGGAAATTGCCTCGGGCGTGCGCTGGCTGTGCGCCACAGACGACTCGGGACCGTGCGCCTTCGCAGCCTATGCGGCCCAGGCTGATGGTCGTGTTCGTCTGGACAAGCTGTATGTACTGCGCAGCCACCGTGGCCAGGGTGTTGCCAGGCGGCTGCTCGACGAACTGATCGAATGGTGCGCTCGTGCAGAGGTCGAACAGCCCGTGCGACGGGTCTACCTGACGGTCAACAGGAACAACTCGGGTTCGATCGAGGCGTATCGGCGGATGGGGTTTTCCATCGAAGGGTCGCTGGTGGCCGACATCGGGCATGGCTTCGTCATGGACGACTACGTCATGGGCCGCCCGATCGATTCCGTCCGACCTGTCAGTTCGCCTGCATGATTGCCGCGAGTCTTTCCAGGCTCGCCGCGAGATCGGGCTTCAGGCTCAAGACGTCGGCCATGGGGTCTTCGCCGAGCCGGCGCATGCGCGCCGGCGCGTTCTTCAGATGATACTTGTCGTTGCGCAGGCGCGCCGTCAGCTCGGACCAGCGCAACGGCATTGACACGGACGCGGCGGGTTCGGCACGGGCGCTGAACGGTGCGACCAGCAGCTGACCGTGGCCGTTCTGCAGGTAATCGATGTACACCTTGCCGCCGCGCCCCTTGACACGGCGCGTGATGGTGGTGCGCTCGGGTAGGCGACTGACGATTATCCGGGCCATCAGCTCCGCCAGCGTCTTCGACTGATCATGGGTGAGCTGGTTGCCCAGTGGTAACAGAACGTGCAGCCCGCTGGCGCCGCTGGTCTTTAGGAATGCGGGCAGCTCGATCTCCTCGGCCAGAACGCGGATTGCTCTGGCGGCGGCTATCACGTCGCTAAACGGCGCGTCCTTGGGATCCAGGTCCAGCACGCACCAATCGGGCCGTTCCAGGTCGTCGATCCGACTGTGCCAGGTATGAATCGGAATCGTGCCCAGGTTGATCAGATACTTCAGGGCCGCGGCATTCTGCACCACGAAGTAGTGCACCTCGCGTTCGGTCGATTCGCTGTACAGCACTTTCCGTTCGATCCAGTCGGGCACGAATTCCGGCGCGTCGCGCTGGTAAAACGATTTACCGTGAATGCCGTCGGGAAACCGGGTCAGCACGATCGGTCGATCTTTCAGGTACGGCAGCATCCATGGCGCAATCGCATCGTAGTAGTCGATCAGGTCCCCTTTGCTGAGCGATTTCTCGGGGTAGAACTCCTTGGTTCGATTGGTGATCGTTACTTCAATTTCCGGCACGGCGTGTGGCGCGCGAGGGTGGGGGTCGTCGTATTGCCCGTTGCATTGAGTGGGCTCCTTGTCGTCTCGCATGCGCAGAAACACGGGCTGACGCAGGTGTCCCTCGCGCGTGTACTCGGTGAAAGCCACCTCGCAGACGAGGACCGGTTGGACCCATCGGCCAGGGTTGCTATCGAGCAACCCTGGTGCATCCGGAAGATTTCGTAGGAGCCCCAGCAACTCGCGGCGTAGCTCACCGCCCAGCCCCGAGCCGACCCGACCAACGTAGCAAAGCTGTTCGGCTCGATACTCGGCCAGCAGCAACGCCCCGAGGTCCGCCCGATCGCCCTTTGCGGGAGCCCAGCCGACGACCACGAAGTCGTCGGATTTGCGTGCCCGGACTTTGATCCAGTCCTGGCTTCGACCTTCCCGATACACGCTGTCGGCGCGCTTGCCCACGATGCCTTCGATGCCAAGCTGGCGGGCTGCCCGGTAGGTCGATCGGCCCTTGCCAGCGACATGTTCGGAATAACGAGTGGGGCCTGTGCTTGGCAACAGCGATTGCAGGAGTCGCTTACGATGCTTCAAGGGCAACGATCTCAGGTCGTAGTCGCCTGCCTCGAGCAGATCGAAGACGTAGTACGTGGCGGGGGCGTAACGGCCGGCCCGGGCGATCTCGACTTGATCGCGCAATGCGGCGCGTTGTTGCAACGCCGAGAAGCTGGGTCGCCCGGTTGCGTCGTTGACCACGATCTCGCCGTCGATCAGCAGCCGGGGAAACGGCAAGCTGCGTAGCGCGCTCGCCGTTTCCGGAAACAGATGAGTCAGGTCCCTGCCATTGCGGGACAGGAGTTCCACCCCGGATTCGGACTTTCGCCCCAGCAAGCGATAACCATCGTATTTGAACTCGAACAGCCAGCCTGCCCGATCGAACGCTTCACCGGGACTGGCGAGCATCGGCCTTGGGGGCTTGTTGGTGGCGCGTGCTTTGGGCGGATCGTATCTGCGCACGGCACGCATCAGGCGCCTTGCAGGTGCACCGGTATCCGCCAGTTCGTGTACGGTCAGTCCGGACATGACGGAATCGTTGGTGAATTCGAAGTCGGCGGGCTGTGTCCAGCCGTCGTGTTCCTTGATCAGCAGCCACTCGTTGCCGGGCTCATTTTCAAGTCCGCCGGGTTCGTCGCGTTCGGTGCGGCGATGCTTCATCCGAACCAGCGTCCAGCGCCCGCGAAGCTTATAACCGGCGAGTTCGAACAGGAGTTTGCCCGTGCGCCATCCGTCGTCGATGTCGTTCAGCGCCCGCCACGTGCCCTTGTCCCAGATGATGACGTGGCCGGCACCGTAGTTGCCGTCAGGGATCCGACCCTCGAAGTCGGCGTACTCGATCGGATGATCCTCGACGTGGACTGCGAATCGTTTGTCGGCAGGGTTGGCAGAAGGCCCCTTGGGGACGGCCCAGGACTTCAGGACGCCGTCCATTTCCAGACGCAGATCGAAGTGCAGGTGGCTCGCGCGGTGTTGTTGGACGACGAACAGCCCCGCGGCGTCGGACGCTGACGGCTTCTCGGCCGCGGCGCGCTGGCCGAAGGGTTCGGGTGTTGCGCCGGATTTCCGTTTATCGCGGTATTGCTTCAGCAGATCGGTTGGTGAACGGGGCTTTCTTGTCGGCATTGGGGGTGCTGCGCTATAGTCCGGCCGGCGCCTTTAGAAGGAGAGTGAAGGCATGGCTGCACGATCCATTGGCTCGGGAACCATTTCCTTTGGACTGGTTTCCATTCCCGTTAAGCTGTTCTCGACCGTCGACACCACCAAGGCTATCCACTTCAACTACCTGAGCAAGGATGGTTCGAGGTTGAAGCAGCAGTATATCCGGGCCTCAGACGGGCGGGTAGTCGAGCGCGAGGACCGGGTGCAGGGCTACGAGTTTGCGAAGGGACAGTACGTTCTGTTCACTGCCGATGAGATCAAGGCGATGAACGTCGAATCCACCAATGCCATCGAGATCTCGGAGTTCATTCCACTCGAGGATGTGGAGCGGATTTACATTGAGAAAGTCTACTACCTGGGTCCCGATAAGGGCGCTGCACGCTCGTACCACCTGCTGCGCAAAGCGCTGGGCAAGACCGGCCGCGCGGCACTTGCGCGATATGCCGCCCGGGGTAAGAGCTACCTGGTGCTGATTCGGCCGATGAGTGATGGTCTGGTGATGGAGCAACTCAAGCATCAGGATGAGTTGCGAGACTTCACCGAAGTCCCGTTGGATGTCTGCGACATCGACGACAGCGAGTTGGAGCTTGCGATTCAGATCATAGAGCAGCGCGCCAACGAGGCATTCGAGCCGGAACGCTACACGGACGAGATTCGCTCGCGCATGCTGGAGTTGATCGAGAAGAAAGTGGACGGTAAGGATATCTCGGTGCCGCCCGAAGAAAAGCCCGAGGCCAAGATCATCGATCTCATGGAAGCGCTGAAGGCGTCGGTAGGCGGTCCGAAGCAGGCCGCTAAGGCGCGCCGCAAGGCGCCCCGCAAACCACGCAGCGCTGCCAGGAAACCCACCACGGCCGCCGCCAAGGAAAAGAAGACGAGCAAGCGAAACACGGGATGAGTGGATACGCCACTCGTGATGTGTCCGACCTGATCGGGATGAAGCCCGGCCAGGTTCGTCACTACGTAAGACGGGGCTTGCTGGCGCCCGATCGCGGTCGTCGCGGCGAGTTTCGCTTCTCCTTCCAGGATGTCGTTCTGTTGCGCACCGCCAAAGGTCTGCTCGATGCACAGGTACCGGTTCGGCGTGCGAACCGGGCGCTGCTGAAGCTCAAACACGAGCTGGAAAACGTTCGAACGCTGTCCTCGGTGCGCATCTTTGCGGACGGCAACAACGTGGTGGTACGCGAGGAAGACACGCTCTGGGATGCCGAGTCCGGTCAGGGCCAACTCGACTTCGCGGTTCGGGATCTGGCAGGTGACGTTGCTTCGCTGGCGCAGCGGAACCTGATCGAAGCAGAAGAAATCGACGGGCTTGATAGCGACGACTGGTACAACCTGGGCCTGGATCTGGAGGACGTCGATCCGAAACGTGCCCCCGACGCCTACCAGAGGGCCATTGCGATCGACCCGAAGAATGCCGATGCGCACGTCAATCTAGGGCGGCTGCATCAACTTCGGGGCAACTTGAAGCGGGCCAAGCAACACTACCAGAAGGCCTTGTCGTACGTGCCCGAGCACCAACTGGCGCTTTACAACCTGGGAACGCTGTTCGACGAGCTCGAAGAACTGGAGACGGCCCTCAAATACTACAACCAGGCGCACGCCATACCGGATGCTCACTACAACCTGGCGCGAATCTTCGAGATCCGCGGCGACGAACTGGCGGCGCTCAGACACATCCGTCGTTATCAGCAGTTGCTCGAGGTGGATTAGCCACCCACGCGACGGCCCGTCATTCCGCACAACCGACGACGTCAATCGCGGTTTCGATCGCCCGCTGGATTGCCCGCGCGGTGGTGGTCAGGTTGAGCCGGTCGGCGGGCGGAACGTGAATGAAACCCGCGATCAGTTCAGCCTGCTCGGTTGCGATGAAATGCATGAGTCGATAGAAGGTGAAATTGCACAGATAGCCACCGGCGTAGTGCGACTCGGTGACGGGGATGCCCTCGGCTGCAATTGCGTCAACCAGTTCAGTGATCGGCAACCCGGATTCGTAGGCAGGCGGACCCTCGGCGCAGAGGGTCCGCCTGCCGAGGCGTTCGCCGTCAGTATCGATTAGCGTAGCGTCCGGGGCGTTGATCGCGAATCGCTCAATGCGGATCGGATCATCGTCCGCCTGCCCGAATGCCAGGACGATTCGTGTTTCCTGGTCGATCCGCTCGAGCAGGGTGTCCGCCGCGCGTGACCAGGCGACGTCGAGGTGAACCCGCTGCAGGTTCCAGCCGGGTGGGAGATCGGGTTGTGCGGCGCCGAGCGCGTTCCAGGAGGCGTTGTCGGAACAGCCGGGGAAGGGTCCAAAACCTGAGGTCAGCACAGTCGCCATGATCATTGATCCGAGTCGGGAGCGCGCCGCGGTCTGACGGCCAGGATCAGTCCGGTGATTGCCACAATCAGCAGCACCAGGGCGGTCGCGTCCACGACATACGGACCCAGCCATCCGAATAGTCGGCCGCTGTGCAAGTCGAGCAGAAGCCGCTCCCAGGTCAACACCTCATCCAGGTACCGCGTTTGGAATGTGCGACGCTGCTCCTCGGTCGGCTGGCTCGCTTTGACCCAGTTCGCCCGTGGTGCGTCTGCCGCGCTCCAGTTCAGGAAATCCGCGTCGGCGAGAAATGTGCCCTGGTCGGTTTCGAGTAACGCGGCGTGGTCGCTGGTGCCGAGGCGCAGCGGCGCCCCGGGCGGGTCGAACCGATCAATGAAGCGCGCCTTGGCATCATAGAGCCATACCCCACGGTCGGTTGCCACCAGGTTGACGCCGGCAATTGTCGTGACCCCGCGCAGGCCGCCCTCGACTTCGTGGAGTCGTCGCTGGCCGCGGTAGGTCCGTTCCCCCAGTTGCACGTAGTCGGTGTTTTGATCGACATACATTACGGCCACATCAGGCGCGCTGATGCCATACCAGGCCAGCAGAGATCGCGACTGAAGGTAACGCTGATCGAGGCCCAGGGCGCCAGGGTGCTGGGCGGCAACGCCGGTAATGACCAGTACGATCAGAAAGGCCACGCCGATCAGACCCAGCAGACGATGTCCGGCACGAACCGCCGGTCGCGGCGGGCGGCCTTCCTGACGTGGGTCGGGGACGGCCACGATAAGGCAGATCAGCGCGAGTTGGCGAGGGTCAGTGAGCCTTCGTCGGAGCGCTCGTGAAGCAGCAGCGCAGCCTTCGCGATTCGTTGCATCGCGCGCACCGACAGCGTCGCACCAGTAATCCCGTCGATCGGCTGCGTCAGTTGCCCGGTGGATGTGAGTCGTGCATCGCGAAACTGCCGCGTGAAGAAGGCGTGACGAATCTCCCAACCGCGACTTTCCCGGAAAACCAGCACCCGAATGTCCTCAATGGCTCCGTGGTCGATCACTACGCCGCTGGTGATCGGTCGATGCTTGCCGATCTCGTCTAGCACCCAGACCGTGCGCCCGTCCTGGCCCCAATAGCGCATGCGCAGACCGGTTGGCGGATGGCCGAGTACGCTGTGCAATGCCGCGCGCAGCTCGGCGTCGATCCACAGCGCCTTCGGTGCCGGAGGGGAACCGGCAAAGGCCGCGGCGACAAAGCCGTCCGGGTCTTCGTAGACCGTATCGGAAAGGCTGTTTGCGCCGGCGAAGACCGAGGTGGAGACCATCAGCCAAACGCTAATCGAAATTATTCTCATTCGCATGAGCCGCATTGTGCCAGAAAACCATGGCCAGGCAATATCCGTGGGTTGCCCGCCTGTGTCCAGAAAGCGCGTGTTCAGAACGAGTAACCCACCCCGAGATCGAAGCCGGTGAAATCGCGGCCGCGCTCGGCGGCGCTGTCATGTTCCCGGTCGCGGAGGTCAAACTTGAACACAACGCCTTCTGTGGGCCAGTAATTCAAGCCGAGTTCCCACTGGCTGAAATTGTCGCGTTCCCGCGCTGCCTCCACGTCTTCGTAGCGGCTGTAGATCCCGAACGCATGCCGGGTGAGGTTGAAACGGTAACTGGGTTCGATATACCAGCCGGTTTGCTCATCAGCGCCCGCCGCCTGCACCGCGTCGCCGTCGAGGTCCCAGCCGGCCCACAGGGCACGCAGCGCGAAGGGCCCATGGCTGTAGACGGCATGCAGCGAAACCAGCTGGCCCTCGTCGAGCCCGTCGCCCGAGACCTGGCTCATGTCGTCCTGATACTGGAACGTTCCGGCCAGCTCCAGACCCGGAATGCCGGTGTAGCGTAGCTGCGCGGTGTAGGCGAGGTTTTCGGCGGACGCCTTGGATACCTTTTGCCGGCCGCTGCGAATGCGGAACGCATTGCTGCCCGTGGTGGGTACGGCGAGGCCTGTGTGCACCGCGACGTCCCAGGCCAGGCCGTTGCTATACCTGGCGCCCAGCGACGCGCCGCCCTCCCACCAGGTCCCCGGGATGATCACGTTCTCGACGTCGTTTCGTTCCACGCCGAAAAACGTGTCGGGCTCGTGAGTGATGTTGAGAATCCCGACGGGCACCAGAAACAGCCCCGAACGCGTGTAGTAGTTGTCGCTCAGGTCGATCTCGAGATACGCCTGTTCGAGCTCTACCTCGCCGCTGTTGGAGCCATCGTCAGTGTCCTTGACCAGCGAGTGTTCCAGCTCTACTTCGGCGAACAACCGGATGGAGTCGGTAAAGTCGTGGCCGATGAAGCCCACGAAACGATGAAAATCGGCTTCCTTCACATCCCGGCTGGAATCGTCGGCGTCGAGATTGTTGTAGTGGAGTTCGCCGTAGCCGCCGAAGCTGGTCGCGGACGGTTTGCCCGGGGTGCTGTCCGCGAGGTAGCTCTCGAGGTAGTCGGCGGTGGCATCAAGCCGCTGTTCCGTAACGCGCGCGTGCTGCGCGGTGCGGGCGCTGATCCGCTCCGCCTCGGCAAGGCGGCTGCTCAGCCCGTCGATCAGCACCTGTTGCTGTTGGATCAGCGCCCACATCTGGTCCGCCGACGGCGGCGCTTCGCCCGCGTGAACCGCGGCGGTAAGGCTGACGACAAGGACCATGCATGCTGATCGAATCACTGAGTCGCTCCTTCTGGGCATAGTTTTGACGCGTTTCGAGTGTCAACCCTCGATCGCCGTGGAAGTCCGCGTCAGCCGATATTGGTGAGCGGGATGAGTTCGGGTGGCTTTGCGTATCGGCGGCCCCAGCGAATCAGCAGGCTGAAGCCGATCACCTGCACGGCGACCATGTAACCAATCATTGCGAGCGAGTCTCGCAGCACACCCTCGGGTGCGCCGATGGCCGATCCGATCTGAAAGCACAGCACGGCCAGCGTGTAGGCCATGATCAATGACCAGGCCGTGCTGAACGTCGCCCAGAAACCGCCCAACTCCTTGTAGACGACCCCGATCGTGGCGACGCAGGGAATGTAGAGCAATATGAAAACGAGGTATGAGAACGCCGCGAGGTCGGTTGCGAAACCTGCGCGCATCGCGTCGAGCGTCGAGGTTGCAACGTCCTGATCGGCAGCCTGGGCCGCGCTGTCACTGAGGTCGCCCAGATCCAGTCCAAGGGGATCGGTCAACTGGTCGGACAACACGGCCAGGTTGACCGGAACGGTCGCCCATGCTGCGGCCAACGAAGACCACAGATCGAATTCGGGGTCAGGTTCCGCCGGCGGCCCGGAGTAGAGCGCGTCCAGGGTGCCCACTACGACTTCCTTGGCGAAGATGCCGGTGAATATTCCCACGGTCGCTGGCCAGTTGTGCGGTTCGATCCCCATGGGTGAGAAGATCGGGGTCAAGGCCTTGCCCACGGCGGAAAGGGCGGATTTCTCCGTGTCCTGGTTGCCGAAACTGCCGTCCGTGCCGACCGAACTGACGACGTTGAGCACCACCACGACCGTCACGATCGCTTTCCCCGCACGCAGCACGAAGCCCTTCAGGCGATGCCAGGTGTGCAACAAGAGGCCGCGCACCGTTGGCAGGTGATAGGCGGGCAACTCCATGACGAACGTCGAGACGTCGCCAGACATGAGGTAGCGGCGTACCAGCAATGCCGAGACGACGGCTACCGCAATCCCCAGGAAGTAGAGTCCGAAAACCAGGTTCTGACCGTTGTTGGGGAAAAACGCGACCGCAAACAGCGCGTACACGGTGAGCCGCGCACCGCACGACATATAGGGCGCCATGATCGTCGTCAGAATGCGGTCCTGTCGATTGTCCAGGGTGCGCGTGGCCATCACGGCCGGCACGTTGCAACCAAAACCGACGATCAACGGCACGAAGGATTTGCCCGGTAGCCCGAGCTGCCGCATCAGCCGATCCACGATGAAGGCGGCGCGACCCATGTAGCCGGAGTCTTCGAGAAACGACAGGAACAGGAACAGGCAGCCGATCACTGGAATGAACGTGGCGACCAGCTGGAACCCACCCCCCACGCCGTCTGCGAGGAACACAACCAACCAATCGTACAACCCGGCGGCCTGCAACAGCTGCCGCGGCACCTCGACGAACAGCGCCTTCGCGCTCAGATCAAACAGGTCGATGAATGCGCTGCCGACATTGATGGTGAACATGAACATCAGGTAGATGACGGCCAGAAACACAGGAAACGCCAGCCATCGATTCAGCACCACAGCATCGATCATGTCGGTAACGGTTCGGCGCACCGGCGTGGTCCGCATGGTGCCTTTCAACAGCTGATCGATGCTGTTGTAGCGGGCGATGCTCAGCGAATCGCTGCCGATGTCGACGTCTACCTCGGGCGGAGCCACAGCTGATACCCGTGCGAATGCCTGCACATCACCGTCCAGCAGGGCCGCCGCGTGAAAGCGAAGATGTCGTGTGACACCGGCGTGTTCAAGTGCCTCGATCGTCTTTGCGATGGCACCTTCAAGGTCTGGAAGGCGAAGGCCGGTCTGGACGGTCGGCTGATCGATACTGTTCGACAGCACATCCTTGAGTATGCCAAGGCCTTCGCGACGGCTTGCTACCATTGGTGCGACCGGGCAGCTCAGCGATGTCGACAGCCGGTACGGGTCGAGGTGCACACCGTGGCGATCGGCCACATCCATCATGTTGAGCGCCAGAACGACCGGGATGTCGAGCTCCAGCAGCTGGCTGGTCAGGAACAGGCCGCGGGTGAGGCTGGATGCATCGACCACGTTGATGACGGCGTCTATGTCCGCGGTCAGCAGGAAGTTGCGCGCGATCTGCTCGTCGAGCGCGTCGCCGGCATCGGTACTCAGCAGATTGTATATCCCCGGCAGGTCGACCAGCTCGAAATCGCTGGTGCCGTGGTGAAAGGTCCCGCTCTTGCGTTCGACGGTAACGCCGGGCCAGTTGCCGACGCGCTGATGTCCCCCGGTCAACGCGTTGAACAGCGTAGTTTTACCCGAGTTCGGATTGCCGATGAGTGCGATGCGGATCATTGCTGCAGCTTCAGGGCGGCAGCTTCACTTGGCCGAAGCGCCAGACGCGTGCCACGGAACTCGATTTCCACCGGGTCGCCGAGTGGGGCGTACCGGGTCACGTAGATCTCAGTGCCGGGGATCAGGCCGAGGCTCAATAGATGCCGCGCGTAGCCGGACGTCGGGTCCGAGTACCCGAGAACGGTCGCGCGCTCGCCGGGCCTGAGTGTGGCCAGCGTTGCTGACATGCCGTCGCCTTTAGGAAGCGGAGACGGGATTGTAAATGATAATAATTCTCATTAGCAATACGAGATTGCCGATATTGTGAACGTGGCCCCCGGGATTCTGCCTATAAGTGGCCTTGTTACGAGGGTTTGCGCACATACAGCACGAGCTCGTGATCAACCAGTTCGTACCCGTGTTCCGCCGCGATCTCACGCTGCAGCGTTTCGATTCGATCGTTCACAAACTCCAGAATTCGACCGGTGTCCACGTCCACCATGTGATCGTGATGCACGTTTCTGGAAACCTCGTAGACGGCGTGCCCGTCGTCGAAGTTGTGTCGCTCCACAATGCCCGCGGCTTCGAACTGCGTCAGGACCCGATACACCGTCGCCAATCCGACCGATTCGTCCGCGCCGATCAGCTGTTTGTAGACATCTTCGGCGCTGAGGTGGTGTGGCTCCGCCCGGGTCAGTATTTCCAGTACCTTCAACCGCGGGTGGGTCACTTTCAGACCGGCGTTTTTCAGCTCCCTGCCCGACACGGTACCTCCCCAGGCGGTAGTGCCGCGAACATTAGCAGCCGGACCTCGAACTAGCAAAACGCTGCAGCGCTGGATGCGTGCCGACGTTGTGCGTATCTTTTTCACCCGGCAGTCACGTTGGATGAAAGCTCGATGGCGGATCTCAGAAACAAGGTTGCGGTAGTAACGGGGGCCAGTCGCGGTGTCGGCAAAGGGATCGCCGAAGGTCTGGCGGAGGCTGGCGCGACGGTCTACGTCACAGGGCGGAGTTGGGACGACAGTGCCTCGCCGCGTGAACGGACGGTGAATGCGACTGCCGCGGCGGTCGATGCGCTGGGTGGGATCGGGATCCCGGTGCGCATCGATCATGATGACGATGGAGCGGTGCGGGCCTTGTTCGAGCGGGTGGAGCGGGAGCAAGGCAGGCTCGACGTGCTGGTCAACAACGCGTACAAAATACCCGATCCGCCGATCTGGGAGGGCGGCTTCTGGGAGCATGGACTGTCGGCGTGGGACGACCAATGTGGGGTCGGGCTACGTGGTCACTACGTTGCGTCCGTATACGGCGCCCCGCTGATGGTGCGTCAGAACAGCGGGCTGATCGTCAATATCTCGTCGCGGGGCGGGGCGCAGTATGTGTTCAGTGTCGCCTACGGAGTGGGCAAAGCCGGAGTGGATCGGATGGCAAAGGACATGGCGGTTGAATTGGAGCCGCACCACGTGGCGGCGCTGTCACTGTGGCCGAGCTCGGTACGAACCGAATTCATCGTCGATGCCGTGGCGTGTGGCGAGCACAAGATTGATCCGAGGGTCAGTGAATCGCCGCGGTTCACCGGACGGTGCGTGGCGGCGCTCGCCATGGATCCGGATGTGATGGAGAAATCGGGTGGCGTTTACCTGGTAAAGAAGCTGGCCGAGGAATATCGTTTTTCCGATCTGGACGATTGAACCGCAGCTTTTCATTGGGAGGGGGCAACACCACATGATCGAGCGCGACGTAGAGATCCTGACCAGAGACGGTTCGATGAATTCATTCATCACCTATCCGGACGAGGGGGGACCGTTTCCGGTGGTGATGTTCCTGATGGACGCGCCGGGTAAACGCGAGGAACTCCACGACATGGCGACGCGCCTGGGTACCGTCGGATACTACGTGGTACTGCCGAACCTCTACTATCGCCAGGTGGCTGAATTTGTGATTGAAGAGGACGGCCGGGAACGGATGGGCGAGCTGATGGACTCGCTGACGAATCGATTGGTCAACGCAGATTGTCAGGCGATTTTTGATTTCCTGGAAGGCGAGGAAGATGCGCGCGGCGGACCGACCGGGTGCGTCGGATATTGCATGGGTGGACCCTTTGCGTTTGCTGCTGCGGCTGCGTTCCCGGACCGTATCGCTGCCGCAGCCTCGCTGCACGGCATACGGCTGTGTACCGATGCCGAGGATTCGCCCCATCTCGATGCGGACAAAGTACGCGGCGAGCTGTATTTCGGCTGTGCCGAAACCGATCACTGGGCACCGCGGGAGTTGATCGACGACCTCGACCGGCATCTGGCGCAGAGCGGCGTCAACTATCGCATTGAATGGTATCCCGGGGCCGAACACGGCTTCGTATTCCCGCGCCGGGAGGGCAAATACCACCAGGCGTCGGCGGAACGGCACTGGGAGCGGCTGTTCGCGCTGTATGCGCGCAATCTGCACTGATCGTCACGCGAATTTCGGCGAACCCGTCAGTTGTGCAACCTTCTCCTGACTGAGTCCGACATGCCGGGCCGCCCGAAGAATTCCTGCCCAGCTGTTGTCATCGATGGGTACGCCTGCGGCACTGCGCGCCGCACTCGATTCGAGCCCGCGCTCGCCGGGTACTCGCACTTTGTCGAATCCCTTTGCCGGGCTGGTCGAACGCAGATACTCGATCATCGCGGCCGCCTCGGCGTCGAACGCCGCGCGACCGCCGAAGGCATCCGGATCGATCACGAACATCAACATGTTGTTGATGATGGTGTTGTTCGGCCGGCCTTCGGTCTGGGCGGTCCAATGTCCGACCAACGCACCACCGAGTAGTTCGCACATCAGCGCCAGGCCGTATCCCTTGTGTTGTCCGAACGGACTCAGCGCGCCGAACGGTGCTTCGAACATGACGCGCGCATCGGTGGTGGGCAGCCCTTCGGAATCCACCAGGGCACCGTCGGCAACCGGCTCGTCCTTCATATGTGCCATGCGCACCCGGCCCCGGGCCATGGCACTGGTCGCCATGTCGAGGACGATCGGTGTCGTGCCAGGCCGCGGCACCACGCAGCAGAACGGGTTGGTGCTCATACGGCGACCACGACCCCCCCAGGGTGACACCTGGGGGGCGTGCCCCACCTCGTTGACGAAGTGAATGGACACGTAGCCGGCGTTGCCGCACTGCTCCCCGTAGCTGCCGATGCGGCCGAGGTGGTGGGCGTTGCGCAGACCGACACAGACGATGCCGGTGTCCTTGACTCTTTCCAGGGCGAGCTTCGTCGCCTGTGCACCGACCACCTGGCCGAACCCCGCGCACCCGTCGATGAGCAGAATGGCGCCGTTGTCCTTCAGGACTTTGATCTCGGCGTTTGGCGACATCGATTTGGCGAGTAGATTGCGAATGTAGTGGGGAATCATGCCGACGCCGTGTGAGTCGTGACCCTTCAGATTTGCGTCGACGAGGTGGCTGGCAACGATGGCCGAATTTTCGGCGGTCACCCCGGCGCTGGTGAACAGCACTGTCACAAACTGCGTCAAGGTGTTGGCAGCGATGAGCATGTCGTGGGGTGCCGGGGGCGGTTGGACAGTGTTGCCGTTTGCGCGGGGCTGTGACAAGGTCCTTGCGCTTTGGGGGGAACCGATCATGGAGTTGGACATCGATGCGCTGGGGGAGGACGTCGGGTTATTCGACGCCATCCGTACCTGTCGGCACATTCGACGCCTCAAACCCGACCCCGTTCCGAAGGCCCTGATTCGCAAGGTCTGTGAGGCCGGTACGTTCGCACCCAGTGGCGGCAATCGCCAACCATGGCTGTTCGTTGCCGTCATGGACCCGGAGCGGCGTCGGTTCATCGCCGAGCGCTATCGCGAAGCCTTCATGAGCTACATCGAGCCGGCTCGGCAGGCGGCTCGCGCGCCTGACTATCCCGATGCCAAGCGACGCAACATGAACGCCGCGATTTACCTCGCCGAACATCTGCACGAGGCGCCCGTGCACCTGTTCGTTGCCGGCTGGAAGCGGCGCGGCGAGGCGCAGGTGCAGGCCCTGTACCCGGCAATTCAAAACGTGTTGCTTGCCTGTCGGGCGGTGGGGCTTGGTGCCAGCCTGACCAGCGTGCATCGGGCATTCGGGGAAGAGATCGACGAATTTCTTGGCTTGAGTGAAGCGACACCGAGCTGCGCGCTGTTGCCGATTGGTTGGCCGAAGGGTCGCTATGGCCAGCCGCCCCGGGCGTCGGTCGACGAAAAATTGTTCTTCGATCGGGTCGAAGGCGTTGATCTGACGGCGCGCGAGCGTCGTGCGGATGCGCCTCGCTGAAAGCTCGGTCGTTGCTTGAGGGAGAAGTGGATGGACGCGCTGTGTAATGGTTACACCCTGATCGAGGGGCCCCTGTGGGTTCCCGGTCGGGGACTGATGTTTGCCGACGTGCTCGCGGGGGGCGTGTTCTGCCTCGGCGAATCGGGTGCCGTAGAGACGGTTTTTGAACATCGGCGCGGGATCGGCGGGATGTCGTGGCACGAAGCGGGCGGGCTGGTCGTGAGCGGCCGGAACCTCTCCTTCAAACCCTTTGGCGAGGGCGCCACGCTGACGTTGATCGAACAGCAGGAAGACGGCCGGGTGGGGTTCAACGACATCACCACCGACGCAGCGGGCCGTGTCTATGCGGGTTCGCTGGGGAACAGTCCGGTGTTCGCGGACGGCCGGGAGCCGTGCTCGGGCGATCTCTATGTGGTGGACCTCGATGGGTCGTTTCGAATCGTCGGCCGGGACATACAGCTGACCAACGGGCTGGGCTTTTCGCCGGACGGGGGCACCCTGTACCACTCGGATACGACGCGTGGCGGGGTGTTCTGCTATGAGGTTTACGACGACGGTAATCTCGGTGAGAAACGCCTGTTCGCGGAAATCTCGGACGCGGACGGACTGGTTGTCGCCGAGGATGGCTCGGTGTGGGTCGCCTGTGCGGGCCGCGGCGGTGTGCAGGTGCTGGCTGCGGATGCGACACTGACCCGGTTCATCGAAATTCCGAAACCAATGTGTACCAGCCTCTGCTTCGGCGGTTCCGACTTGCAGGACTTATACATCGTTTGCGGATCGCGGGGCACCGACAGCGAAAATGCGGGTGCCGTATACAAAGTGCGGGTCGACGTGGCGGGAGTTCCGGTGGCCCCGGCCCGGGTCGCGCTGCCAAACAGCTGAGCGGAGGCGAGAACATGACTCGAAGGACCATAGAAACAGGCACGGAACATCTGCTGGCGTACGAAGATGCAGGGGTCGCAGTGCTGACCTTGAATCGCCCGGAGCGTCGCAATGCGATGTCGGGGGAGATGCTGGACGGGCTCGCCAGCGCGCTGGATTATGCGGAGCGTGCGGCTTCGGTGCGGTGCGTGATTCTGACAGGAGCCGGCGGCGCGTTTTGCGCCGGTGGCGACGTGAAAGGCATGGCTGAGCGTAGCGAGGGTGGCGACGGGCCGACGCTGGATGAGCGAATTCACAGCCAGCGACTGTCCCAGCGCAATACCGCGGGTCGTATCTATCTGATGCCGAAGCCGGTGATCGCGATGCTCCCGGGTCCCGCAGCCGGCGCCGGGTTGTCGCTCGCGCTGGCGTGTGATCTGCGCACCATGGCGGATTCGGCCATCATCACCACGGCGTTCGCCAGGGTTGGATTCAGTGGCGACTATGGCGGGACCTACTTCCTGAGCCAACTCGTGGGTTCAGGCAAGGCGCGGGAACTGTACTACCTGTCCGATCGGTTGGACGCGGCGACTTGCGAACGATTGGGCATTGCCAACTTCGTTTTCCCGGCCGACGCGCTGGAGGCAGAGACGTTCGCCATCGCTGCGCGGCTGGCCAGCGGGCCCCCCATCGCGTACCGCTACATGAAGGAGAACTTCAATCGGGCCGCGGGCGGTGACGTGATCGAGTGCCTGGACCTCGAAGCGACGCATCACGTCCATGCCGGGCTGTCGGCCGACCACCGTGAGGCGGCCAAGGCGTTCGTCGAGAAGCGCGAACCGACCTTTGTTGGCCGCTAGACGGTTCCCCCTGGTGGGGCCGGAGTGGCGGAATCGTCGCCGCCGTCTTCCTCGGTAGCAGAGAGCCGATTGAGGGTATCCAGCAAATTGATCGGGATCGGAAAGACGATCGTCGAACTTTTTTCTCCGGCGATCTCGGTCAGGGTCTGAAGATAACGCAGCTGCATCGAGCTGGGCTCGCGGGCGAGCTGCTCGGCGGCCTCGACCAGGCGAGCCGAGGCTTGAAACTCGCCGTCCGCGTGGATGACCTTCGCGCGGCGCTCCCGTTCTGCTTCGGCCTGCTTGGCGATGGCACGGATCATGCTTTCGTCGATGTCCACGTGTTTGATCTCGACGTTCTGGACCTTGATGCCCCAGCTGTCGGTCCGTTCATCGAGAATCGTCTGAATGTCTACGTTCAGCTTGTCGCGTTCGGCGAGTAACTCGTCGAGTTCGTGTTGCCCGAGCACGGAGCGCAAGGTGGTTTGCGCCAACTGCCCGGTGGCCTCCATGTAGTCTTCGACGTTGATGATCGCCTTTTCTGAATCGACGACTCGGAAATAGAGGACGGCATTGACCTTCACCGAGACGTTGTCCCGGGTGATCAGGTCCTGGGTCGGGATATCCAGGACGATTAATCTGAGATCCACTCGCACCATCTGCTGAATGATCGGGATGATGATGATCAACCCCGGGCCTTTCACCGCGTACATACGTCCCAGCATGAACACGACTCCTCGTTCGTATTCGCGCAGCACGCGCAACGCGCTGAACAACAGTGCGACCAGGATCGCGGCAATGATGGCGATGAAAATAACCATGCTTATCAAACTCCCTCGTCTTCCTTCGGTTCCACGCTCAGGACCAATCCGTCTATACCAGAAACCCGTACCGAGCTACCCCGGCTCAGGGGTACGTTCGCGCGGGCCTGCCAGATCTCGCCGAACGCGCGCACCCGACCCAATCCGTCAAAATCGTCGAGCACCTCCGCGGGCCCGCCGATCATACCTTCCGAACCGGTGCGCACCCTGCCTGTCCGGGCTTTGAATGCCGCGCCGACGACAAACACGAACAGTCCCGCGGAGGCCGCCGCAAGTGCGGCAATGATCGGTAAAGAAATCTGATACGCCGGGAGGTCGGTGTCCATCAGGATGATCGAACCGATCACGAACGCCACTACGCCGCCCAGCCCGATCACACCGAGGCTGGGGGTCAACGCTTCGCCGACCATCATCGCGATGCCGGCGATGATCAGCGCCAGGCCCGCATAATTGACTGGCAGCATCTGCAATGCGTAGGCGCCGAGCAGCAGGCAGATCACACCGACCACTCCGGGGGCGCCCATGCCGGGATTGTAGAACTCCAGGATCAGCCCGTAGACGCCGATCATCAGCAGAATATAGGCGACGTTAGGGTCGGTGATGACGGCCAGCAGCTCGTAGCGCCAACCCGGTTCAAGGCGCGTGACCTCAACGTCGGCGAGGTCGAGCGTCACCCTCGTATCGTGGTCGATCGAAAGTTCCAGGCCGTCGAGCTGCGCCAGCAGGTCGTCGAGGTCCTCGGCGATGAAGTCGATGACGTTCTGCTCCAGGGCTTCTGAGGCGGGTAGATTCGATGCGTCTCTGACGGTCTGCTCGGCCCATTCGATGTTGCGTCCGCGCAACTCGGCAAGCCCGCGAATGTAGGCGACAGCGTCATTGATCACCTTGCGCTCCATGGCCGTTCCCGGCTTGGCGGTGCTGTCCGCGTCCTCGTCACTCGAATCGCCGCTCTCGTCAGGCTTCTTGTCCGGTTTTGGCGCCGGTGCCGTCGGAAACGGGGTGGGGCCACCGATGCTTACCGGAGTCGACGAACCCACATTGGTTGCTGGCGCCATCGCGGCGACATGGCTCGCGTAGAGGATGTAGGTGCCCGCACTGGCCGCACGAGAGCCGTTCGGCGCCACGTACGTTGCTACGGGAATGTGCGATGCCAGGATCTCCTTGATCATGTCTCGCATCGACTTGTCGAGCCCGCCGGGTGTGTCCAGGCGGAGCACGAACAACGCGACGTCGGCGTCGTGGGCGTCCTGCAGCGAGGTGATGAAGTAGTCAGCCGTAGCGGGCCCGATCGCGCCTTCCAGTTCCAGCACCCATACCTTGGTGGGTGCGGCGCCGGCCGCGGCTGACGGGATCGCGAAGGTCCAGGCCAAGGCCGCGAGCGCGAGTAATCCAACGCGGTGTCTGAGCCCTGCCGTGGTCGCGTTGACAGCTGATCCGCTGATCATCGCTCGATCATACGTTACTCACACTCAAGCTAGCCAGTGGCTCGATCAGGCGGTCGAAAGTCCGCGTTCGGCAAGCCAGGGTTCGTTGAACAGCCGCGAGCGGTACTTGCTGCCATCATCGCAGAGCATGGTGACGATAATGTGTCCGGGTCCCAGCCGCTCGGCAACCTGGACGGCAGCGGCGAGATTGATCCCCGTTGAGGAGCCGAAGAACCAGCCTTCGTCGCGGAGCAACTGATAGACCATCGACACCATCGCCTGATCGGTAACCTGCACTGCATCGTCGATCTGGGTGTCGGCCAGGTTATCGGTGACCCGGCTGTTGCCGATGCCCTCGGTAATCGACGGTCCTTTGCTCATGTCGGCCGTCCCCGTCTTCACGTAGCTGTACAAGGCGCTACCCATAGGGTCCGCCAGGACGATGCTCACGTTCGGATTCTCCGCTTTGAGATAGCGACTCACCCCAGATAACGTCCCGCCCGTGCCCACGGAGGTGACGAAGGCGTCGAGCCGACCGTCGGTCTGCCGCCAGATTTCGGGGCCCGTGGACTCAAAGTGCGCCAATCGGTTGGCGAGGTTGTCAAACTGGTTGGCCCAGATGGCGCCGTCCAGGCTGTCGGCGAATCGTCCGGCCTGCTTCTGGTAGTTCATCGGGTCCTTGTACGGTACGGTCGGAACGATTCGGACCTCGGCACCCAGCGTTTCCAGCAGGTCGATCTTTTCCTGAGACTGGTTGTCGGGCATGTAGATCACGCAGGAATAGCCGCGGGCGTTGCAGATGTGTGCGATTCCGATTCCGGTGTTGCCTGCGGTTCCCTCGACTACGGTTCCGCCTGGTTTGAGATCGCCGGCGACCTCGGCTTCACGGATCATCCACCAGGCCGCCCGATCCTTTACCGACCCGCCGGGATTGAGAAATTCGGCTTTGCCCAGGATCTCGCATCCCGTCGCCGCGCTCAACTTGGAGAGCCGGATCAAAGGAGTGTCGCCGATGGCGCCGATAAAACCTTCGCGAATGTCCATGAACCACCACTACCCAACGGAGGCTGGATTCTAACGATAAGTGACGGGCGACCCATAGATGCCCTCGAACTATCCAAATGCCGCGGGTTAACATATCGGTGAAACTGGATGGGGTACTTGAGACAGACGTGAAACGTTGGCGCGCGATCTGTTCGATCGGTCTGGCCTTCGCGATTCCTTGCGAATCGCTTTACGGAGAATGGTTCAGCGATAGCCAGCCGATCATGGGTACGAACATCCATGTCGAGTTCTGGCACGAAGATCCCGCTGCCGCGCGCGATGCCCTGGCGGCGGTCATCGACGAGATGCACCGGATCGACGAATTGATGAGCCCGTTCCGGGAATCGAGTGAACTTTCCGCGATCAACCGTGGTGCCGGAGCGGGCCCGGTTGCAGTGTCGGCCGAACTTTTGGCGTTGCTCGAGCGTAGCGCCGAGGTCTCGCGCATGACCGACGGTGCCTTCGACATCACCTATGCCTCTGCGGGTCGGTTCTACGATTATCGCAAGGGGGTCCGACCGGACGAAGCACAGCTAACGGCGGCTGTGCAGGCGATCGACTATCGATACGTACAGATCGATCGGGAAGCGGGTACGGTGCGTTTCGCGCACCCCGAGGTGTATGTGGACTTGGGCGGGATCGCCAAAGGTCATGCCGTCGATCGAGGCATTGAGTTGTTGCGGGCACGGGGTATCGATCAGGCGATGATTGCGGCCGGCGGCGACAGCCGGATCATCGGCGACCGACGCGGTCAGCCTTGGACCGTGGGCGTCCAGGATCCGCGCAAGTCGGGCACGATGGCGGTGCTGCTGCCGCTCGAAGACACGGCGGTTTCAACGTCCGGTGACTATGAACGATTCTTCGAGCGCGATGGGGTGCGATATCACCACATCATCGATCCGAGCACCGGAGACTCTGCACGCGAGGTCCGGAGCGTCACCATCCTTGGACCCGAGGCCACCTTGACTGACGCCCTGTCCACCAGCGTTTTCGTGCTCGGCGTCCGCGCCGGGTTGACGCTGATCGACTCCCTCGATGGCATCGATGCCATCATCATCGACGGTGATGGACGGCTGCACTACTCCCGGGATCTCCTCCAAGTCGAGCCCTGATCGGGGCTGCTCCTCGCGGCGGTCAAATGTGATCGCCGCCACATTAACCAGGCCCCGCCTCGTCTAACGTTCGCGCAACGACGGGTTTTGTACACGACGGGAACTAAGGATGCGTTTCGGCTTCCGGCCACGCGATGGACGGTCGAACCAGTTTGCGAACTGGGGCTCGCTGTCGTGGTCGGCGGGGCATGCCACACCTTGCGCCGCCGCTGCGAGCAGTCGGCGAGTCTTGGTTCCTCTTCCCGCTGCTGGTACCTGTCGTTTCCGGACCTCGCGTGATGCGAGCGTAAAGGATCACCCTCGCGTCGATGCGTCCGCACGGACCGCGGCGTACAGCGGAGTCCGGACAACCCCCGCGATCGATGCCGGTAGTTCGAAAGTTCCACCGAACGGGAACTCGGAGCAGCCTCCAGTTGGAGCAGTCGGAGTTGCTGGACCTTTCGACGGCAAGATCGATCACGCCAGATCCCTGCAGATCGCGCTCAGCGGATAGGCGCAGGTCCGGCTGCAGGTGTGGATATGAACAACTTAAGGGTACCGATGCGCTGGCTGATCGGCGTTGTCCTGTGCGTACCGCTGATGGTTCAGGCCGTGTCCAGCCAGGAGATGGCGCCGGACTTCACGCTGAAGAGCCTCGAAGGTTCGAACCTCAGGCTCGACGAGTACAAGGGTCAGGTCGTGTTGATCAATTTCTGGGCCACCTGGTGCGGCCCGTGTCGTCAGGAACTGCCGCTGTTGGATCGCATTCACCGGCGCTATCAGGACGCCGGATTCGCGGTGCTCGGCATCAACGTCGAGGGTGTGGATAAAACAGACGAAGCCCGGGCCATGATCAGCAAGGCAGGCGTCACGTTCCCGGTGCTGGTTGATGAAGGACAGAAGATCAGCGAGCTGTATGCGCTGGAGGCCATGCCGACCAGTGTCGTTGTCGACCGCGATGGTGTCGTTCGTTATGTGCACCTCGGCTACAAGCCGGGCGACGAAGCGAAGTATCTCGAAGTAGTCAAGAAGCTCATTCGCGAGTAGCTGCGCTAGCCAGGAGTAACCCCGGTGCCACGGACCACATTGATTTGGATCGCGTTGCTTGTCCTGTCGTTGACGGGAACCGTGGCGCGTGCTCAGACAGGCGTGGACAGATCTCCGACCCCGCCCGAGCAGCCATCTGTGTCGTTTGACGTGCAGATGGAGGACATCAAGCGATCGCTGGTCGAGCTGAAGCGGGACCTCGTGGTTCTCGAAGAGGATCTGCTGTTTCCCGCCAGTTCCCAGGTCGCGGTATTCGTGGCGATGGATCTGGGTGAATTTTTTGCCCTGGACGCGGTCACCCTGAAGCTCAACGGCAAGGAAGTGAGCCACTACCTGTACACAGACAAGCAGGTCGATGCGCTGTACCGCGGCGGTGTGCAACGACTGTATGTGGGCAATGTGCGTCAGGGGAACAATCGCCTCACGGCGTTCTTTACCGGGCGCGGGCCGAGCGGGCGAGACTATCGAAGGGCAACGACCGTTGAGTTCGAGAAAACCTTCGAGCCGATCTTCGTTGAGCTGAAGATCACGGATTCCACGGCGAAATACCAACCAGAGTTTGTCGCCACAGTCTCGCCCTGACGGCGAGGGCTGCCCATGAAGTCCTTCCTATGTGACCTGATTTTGAGCTGCACGCTGGTGGCGCAACCGGTCACGCTCGTGGAGGATCTCTACTACGGCACAGTTCTCTACGCCTACTATCAGGATGACTTCCAGCAGGCGTTGCTCGATACCTTGGTCGCAGAGCGGTTGGAGCGGCGTGGCCAGGATGTCGTGCGGTTCGAACTGGCGAAGGGTAGCTTCGCCTTTGCGGATGGTATGTATCGGTACGCCGAACAGACCTTTGCCGATTTGCAGGCGGATCAGCTGACCGGGCTGGATTCCATGCGCTTGACGTTTCACCTCGCCCGGGAGCACTTCCGGCGGGAAGATTTTGCCCGTGCGGGCAACGATTTGCAGGCCATCGATCTCGGTAAAACCTGGTTCGGTCGGGAACGTTTTCATCCCGAAGTCGAGTTCATGCGCGCCGAGCTGGCGACCCAGGCAGGTGACTTTGATGGCGCCCGGCGCGCCATACAGCGGATCGATGAAACCGATGGGTTGCGTGCCTACGCGCTGTTCAATCTGGGGGTCGGTTTACGCGCGGCCGGTCGGTTGCAGCAGGCCGAGACCGCGTTTCAGCAGCTCGGCGAAACGCCCGCGTACGATAGCGAAACGCTCGATCTCCAACAGCGCGCCCAACTGGCGCTGGCCTTTGTCAAACGCGAGCGTTCCGAACCTGCGTCCGCCGAGGCGATCCTCGGCGATCTGCCCGCGGCGGGCCGATACCGCGACCTGGCGCTCACCAGCTACGGCGGCCTGGCGATGGACCGCGGTGATTACCGTCTCGCGGCCCGAATCTGGATGTCGCTCCAGCAGGAAGATTACTGGACCGAGAGCACTGCCACTGCGCGCCTTGCATTCCCCATGAGCCTCGAGCAGATGGCATCGGGCGAACTGGCGTTGATTGA
>SMWF01000029.1 GCA_004357385.1 Gammaproteobacteria bacterium
AGTTCTACCGCAGGGTCGTCGGCTGGCGCCAGCGGCGGCAAACACGATGCGACGACGGTAGGCAGTTATTACAAGGGCATGGCGGTGTTCACGGTCGCCAAGGGCGGCCTGATGTACGAAGCAAGCATCGGCGGGCAGAAGTTCTCCTATAAGGAGGCGAGTTAAGCCAAGTCAATCGGCGTCTTTGAGGAGCGTGTGTGTTCTGTGCAGGATGTAACGCTGGCAGTCGAAGTTGCATCGTGCTACATTTTTCCCACGGTGATCGGTAGGGATACGGTCCCCGTGCCTTTTGCCTAATTGGGGAGAGATATGTACGCACAATGGACGCGCGCCAGCCGGCGCTGCATGAACGTTTCGTTGTCCACGGTTCTCGCATTGCTGCTTTGCGCCCCTGGGGTTCAAGCCCAGAGTTCAGGCCGTGCGATCGAAGAGATCATCGTCACCGGTACCAAGCGCGAAACCAACCAGCAGGAGACACCCCTGGCGGTGACCACGCTGACGGCTGACGCGATTGCCAACACCTTCATCAACGACGTTCGGGCCATTGCAGATCTCACGCCGAACGTGTTGCTTACCAAGCAGCCGGCCTTCAACGCTATAAGCGGTGGTATTCGCGGCACGGGCTCAACCTCGATCCTCGTCACGCAGGATACCAGCGTGGGCATCACCGTCGACGAATTTGCAATCAGCTCCGTGCAGTCGCAGTTCATCGAATTGTATGACGTGGAGCAGATAGAGGTATACCGCGGTCCACAGGGGACACTGTTTGGTAAGAACAGCACGGGTGGTGTGATCGCGATCACCACCAAGCGACCCAGCCTCGATGAATTTTCTGCTAACGTCGAGATGACCTACGGCCAATACGACCGGCCGGTGGGCGGAACCACCGACCTGACCAAACTGAGTGTCGGGTTGAATGTACCCTTGATCGAGGGGAAACTGGGTTTCCGTTTCGCCGGCGTGTACGACGCGTACGACGGTTTCTATAAGAACGACAAGGACACGGCGACCTTCCCTGAAGTCATCCCCTGGTTTGAATTCTATGACCCCTTGGATCCAGACCCAGACCCATTGGCACCTCGCGCGTGTTGTTCGCCCGATGGAATAGATGGGCCGATCGGAATGAATGACGTCCCACTGCCGCCGGGCGCGGATATCGCCACCACCGGCGACGGCCGCGATCTGGACGGCAAAGAGGTCTACGCGTTCAAGGCCAAGCTGTTGTGGGAACCGAACGATTGGTACGAAGCGCTGTTTACGTATGAGTATCTGCGGGATGATTCCGATTCCCCGCCGAACGTTCATGAGTCTCCCGTGGGCGAATTTTTCCTGCATCCCCTGTTTGGTTTCCCCTCCATCGGAGAGTCGGGGGCCAACCCGTACAGCACGGGCATCACCACAGGCGGCACTATCAGAAACCTCGATGGCCACACGGTGGATTCGGACGGTTACTATCTGACCCAGACATTCACGGCCAGCAACTTCCTTGTCAAACTGATCGCCGGCTACCGTGAAACAGATGAAACGCTGCCCAGCACGTACGTGGGCGAGGCGTACCCGCTGTTCGATGCATCGCGAAATCTCGAGCGCGAGCAGACTCAGATCGAAGCGCGGCTGGTCACGAATTTCGACGGTCCGCTGAATTTCGTTGTCGGCGCCGCTTACTTCAAAGACGATGTTGATTTTCGCGCCGTGACGGCTCAGGGCTTCAACATGTTTTTCGTTGGCCCGAACATAGAAACCGGCACGTTGCTTGACCCGGACGGCTTCCTCAACATGGACACCACTTGGATCGAGGATCCGCAAACCGGCGTGACCGGCCAGGATCGGGATTCCTACGCGCTCTATCTGGACGGTACCTGGGAATTCAACGACCGAATAGGGGTGAGCGCAGGCATTCGCTACACCTATGACGAAAAGAAATTCTCGAAGCAGGCCAACGGCGGCGGTATATGCAGCGAGTTCACCCAAGCAAAGCACGCGACCCTCGAAGACATGGATCAGCCTTTCGACTGGCAAACCAACTGCGTATCGGATGCCTTGTCGCACGCGCTCAGCCGCGCCGGCATGACGGCCGAGGAATACAACCCGCGCAGGAACCCGCTACCGCCTTCGCACTATGGGACGGTTGAGAACCCCGACGATGACTGGGACGAGGTTACCTGGCGCGTGGTGCTGGATTACCAGACCTTCGAGGACCAGATGCTCTACGGCTCTGTGTCGACCGGCTTCATCGCCGGTGGCTATACGGAGACCTGTTCGACCACCCTCACCTGCCAGGCCTACGACCCTGAAACCAACACCAACTACGAGATTGGCTACAAGGCCGATTTCCTGGACGGTACGCTCAGGGTCAATACCGCCGTGTTCTACACCGAGTACGAAGACATTCAGCGCAACCAGGTGGTGCCATTCATCAATGCATCGGGCAACCCCGCCCAGGAGACCATTACGGTAAACGCGGGTAAATCCACCGCGTACGGTCTCGAAGTTGAAGCTACCTGGCTGGCGACCGAAAACTTCACGTTGAAGGCGGGGCTCGGAATTCTGGAGGCGGAGTACGACGACTTCGAGTTCGATCCGCAGCCGAACAATCCCGACGTCGGGGTCGTCGATTTCTCCGATCTGGACATACCGTTTGCATCGCCCCTGCAATTGTCGATCGACGGTACGTACGTGTTCCAGCTCGGGAACGGCGGCTCGATTACGCTGAATGCCAACGCCAACTATCAGGACGACACGGAGACCAGCCCCTTCGACACCAATGCGGCGGCCGAAGACCCGGTTGTAGTTCGTCAACCGACGAATACCAAGATTGAAGAGCGCACACTGGTGAACGCCAGCGCGACGTGGCGCGACCCGGACGATCGTTACTATGTGTCGCTCTACGGGACCAACCTTACGGATGAGAACAAGCGTGTCGGGGCCAACTCCGTGGCCTTCCTGTGGAACTTCACCTACTACGGTCCACCGCGCGAGTATGGCATTCGGATTGGGGCGAACTTCCACTAGAGCAACCCGAATCAGCTAGCAGAGGTCTTACGAGCGGGCACTTCGGTGCCCGCCTTCTTTTCCGGGTCGCGCTGGCTACGACTACAGGAACTTGTCCGCGCCAAGATCCAACGCGTGTCGCGCATAGCGGTGCGCCATGGCCACGAACATGTCATCGCCGCGGGCCGTTTGCTCGACCACCATCGCGGAGATGATTGTCAGGCCGAAGCCCGCGAACGCGGAACGTCGATACTCGTGCCAGCAGGCCGGCCAATCGAAACCCTTGATGCCGGCTTGAAGGAGGGCGGTATGGTAGTCGCGAACGATGTCCTGCTCGACCTTCGCGCGCTCTCTTGGATCCAGACCGCCAGCGATACACAGCGCCACGTCGTTCAAAGGGCGTCCGACCTTCAAGCCCTGCCAGTCGACGACGGTCACCTTGGGTGGGGTCGTGCGTTCATCGATCAGCAGATTGTCCAGACGATAGTCCCGGTGTTCGAGACAGAACGGGGTCCCCGTTGGCTGGTACACCGGACAGGATCGCGACTCGCCCATCCGGGCGATGATGTCCACCTCGTCCGCGGCCAGCCGCGACGCGTAGCGATCCAGGAACCCGGGCAGCATCTCGTTGTAGCGCGCGTGCATGTCGGCGAAGAAGCCATCCGGGGGTTCGGCGAGTTGTTCCTCGAGGCCTTTGTCGCACCACGTCGGCGCCTGCAGCCCCACCAGTTCGAGAACCGCGGTGCGCGCGACCTCCACTGAACAGCCGCTTAGCTGATCGCCCTGCTCGGCGGGGTGCAGGTCCTCCATGAGAATAAGGAACTCCGGCCCCTCGTCGATGATATCGGCGTAGTAACACCTGGGGATGGCGATCGATACCCGTGGTGCCAGCTCCCGATAGAACATCACCTCGCGAGAATAGATTCGCAGCGCAACCGCACCCTCGCGGCTCACCTCGTTGTCGGACGGGAATTTGCCCACTAACGAGCGAGGAACCTCGACTCCGCCAGCGGCGAGGTCGAGCTCGAAACGGATGCATTTGCCTACCTGGCCGGTGCCGAATCGTTGCTGGGTAAAACCCCGTACCTGCGCTTCGCCATGTCCGGCTTCGCGCAGCCGAGCGGTCAACCATTCTGCTGTAATGGTTTCGGGAGTCGGGATATTCTTCATTCTGACGCCTTTTGTTTCACGAGTCTGACAGCGGACCGAGATGACTTCGCCATTGTTCCTGGAGATCGCCCGCCGCTTGCGTGCCAACGTGGATCGGGGTTTGCCCGATCAGACTGATGCAGTGTTCAGGGTTCCGGCGCGGGATTACCGGGACCCGGCATTGTGGGAGCGTGAGATGCAGTCGATTTTCCTGCGGGTTCCGCTGTTGGTGGCACTGAGTTGCGATCTTCCTGAACCGGGCGACTATTGCAGCCTCGATCTGGTGGGACGGCCGCTGCTGATCGTTCGAGGCGACGATGGCCGCGCTCGGACATTCCTCAACATCTGCCGCCATCGCGGCGCCCGCCTTGCCAGCCAGCCCTGGGGCCATGCACGCAGCTTCACCTGTCCCTATCACTCGTGGACGTACGATCGCGAAGGCGTCCTGGTGGGCGTGCCGGAACGCGAATCCTTTGGCGAACCGGGGGTGGACGGCCTGATTGCGCTGCCGTCCGAAGAGCGGGCAGGGGCGATCTTTGCGATGCTGGAACCCGGCGCTAACCTCGACCTCGACAGTTGGTTGGGTGAAATGGGCGAATCCCTCGCTGCGCTGCGACTCGCGGACCTGTACCCGTACCGCACCACGACCACGCTGGCGAGTCCGAACTGGAAGTTGGCGGCGGACGGTTATCTCGATGGCTATCACATTGGTTACCTGCACCGCGAATCGATCGGTACGCGGGCCATCACCAACCGCAACACCTATGACCTGCTGGGCAGCCATGTGCGCGTGGGGTTCGCCCACAAGCGCATCGGTGAGATCGACACGATCGCGTCCGACGATCTGGCGCTGGAAGATCACATGAGTCTGGTTCACTACGTCTTCCCCAACGTGTCCATGTCCGGCGGCATTGGCGATTCGCTGATGCTGAGCCGCCTGTTCCCGGGGCCGACGGTGGATCGCTCCACGACGGTTCAGCATCAATACTTCAGACAGCCGGTTGAAGGCGAGATGATCGCGCGTGCTGAGCAGAAGCGCCTCGTCTACGAACAGGTGGTGCGTGACGAGGATTGCGCCACCGTGTTCGGGATCGGCGACAACCTGGCGGCGATGGCCGACCGGGACATTCTGTTCGGGCGCAACGAACCCGCGAATCAGCACCTGCATCGCCAGATACGGGCGCTGCTGCAGGATTAACGCGGCTCGAGCCCACGCCTGGCGCGCTCCGCGTTCATCCGTACGCCGTCTGATTCCAGTCGTGGTGTCTTTTCCTCTTCCGGAAGCTCCCCGGCCATGTCGCGGGCGGCCTTGTCGCCGTCGTAGGTGATCCACTTCACGGGTTCGATTTCCAGAATCACCCGCAGCGGTGAATCCAGCAGTGAGTAGAACGCGTCCTCGCCGACCTGGTCGTCCGGGCTCACCTTCCTGGCCAGCGCCCGGTAAAACCACTTCTTGGTCGCGTCGTCTTCGTGGAAGGTGGCGGTGCCTTTCATGGTCGCGGTGCCGGCGACGGTTTTAGCGCCGACCGCGCTGACCGCCACCGAAACCCGAGGATCCCGACGGATCGCGGCCGCTCGATGACGGTGTGCGGCGAAGGTCAGCCAGACTTTCTTGTCTTTCCAGACGAACGCATGTACCACGCCGACCGGCCAGCCATCTTTGGTGGACCACATCAGCACGCATTCCGGGGCTTCGGTCATGAGTGTATCGATCTGCTCGTCGCTGTAGCCGTAGATCGAAACCAGTTCGTGGTCGTGCGATGTCGATGTCATGGCGTTCCTCTGGTGGCTGGATCGAGCCCGGTAATTCAACGCATCGCCCGCCGCGACGCAACCCTCTCTTTGGATAGTAGTCGCGCGCCGGTGAGCGACCAGGCTCAAGCCGTGGACACTTTGGCGTGGGGCGAGGGGATGAATGCACCGCCGGTGGCGGAACCGTCGGCATTGCGCCTGACAACCTGAGGCAGAGCGAAGAAGTTCGGAGCTACGCCGTTTGGACGCCGTCGGGTGTTCGCGTGGATCGATTCCAACAGGGCGAGCGCGTCCGGCGGGAGCTGTTCCATCAGCGTCACCTGGTCGGTTCCGGAGACGTCCAGTCGGGATTGGTGAACCACTGCATCGACATCCATGTGGTAGTCGATGAGAAACGACAGCAACTGAAACACCGCCGGGAATATATGTCGTCCGCCACAGGCGCCCAGCGCGACCGTGGTGCCGTCGGTCTGGGCGATCACCGGACACATGTTGGACAAGGGTCGCCGGCCACCGGCGACCGAGTTCGGCCCGCCAGGCCGGGGATCGAACCACATCATGCCGTTGTTCATGAGAATGCCGCTGCCGGGCAACATGATTCGTGAACCGAAGCCGGACATGATGGTCTGGGTCAGCGAAACGACGTTACCGGCGGCGTCGGCCACACAGATGTGGGTCGTGTTCGTGGGCGTTGCAACATCGGGTCCTTCGGGGCCATCACCGAGATGTTCCAACCGATGTGCGTAGGATGCGAACAATGCTTCGGCATAGGCGGCGTACGCCGAAGCGTTGGGTTCGCCATAGGGTTCGCGGTTTTCGGGGCTCCAGGCGCTGGCGAGCGTATCCAGTGCAAACTCGAGGCTCGGTCCGGCGGTCAGGTTACCCGGGACGTGCACCGTTGATGCGCGGTAGCCGAAGGACAGGGGTTCGGCGACTGATGCGGAGTAGTCGGCCAGATCAGCGGTTGTGATCCTGGAACCTGCAGCTTTCAGGTCGGCGGCGATCGAATCAGCGAGCGAGCCTGTGTAGTAGGCCTCCGCGCCTTCGTGCTGCAGCTGGCGGAACGTCTGGGCCAACCGCCCGAGCTGCAGCGTTCTGATGATGCCATCGATGTTGGCCACGGGCGGCAGGCCGTCCGACAGATAGATCCGGCGCGTTTCGTCGAACTTGTTGAGTGCCCGGGCAAGGCCGGTGATTTTCTGGGTCGTGTACCAGTCGATCGGCAGGCCCCACTCGGCGAGTTGGCAGGCGGGCTCGATGATGTCCGCCCAGTCCATGCTGCCAAACGAATCCAGCGCCAGCGAGATCCCCTTGATGTACCCGGGTACCGCGATGGACAACGGGCCTTCGACGTTTGTATTGTCCACCACTGCGGGCCAGTTGAAGGTGTCGGCACCGGATTCGCCGCCCGTGAGGGGGTAGTCTTCCGGGACTGCCGCGAAAGGTGCGCGCATGCCGAACTCCACTACGCGCACGCGATCCCCGGCAGCGAGATACACGGTCATATAACCACCGCCGCCGATGCCGCTCATCCACGGTTCGATCGTGCCTATGGCGAGCCCGGTGGCCACGGCGGCATCTACCGCATTACCTCCGCTGCGCAGTACCTCGGCGCCGACATCCGAGGCCAGGTGATGTTGGCTGGCCACCAACCCGGCGTTGCCGGTCACCGCAGCTTTCCGAATCTGCCAGTGTTCCTGAACGCGGTCCTGAACGTTTGGTTTAGCCACGCCCCTAGCGATCTACCAAACGACGGTACCAATCGGCAATCCCGCGGCCGATGGCCTCGGGATTGTCCTCTTGTATGTAATGCGCGCCATAGCCCACGAACTGCGCTTCGATGTTGGGGTAGTTCGCCACCATCCATTGTGCAGCGGTTGGCGAAATGATCGCCCCCGGCGACGCATACTGAAGCAGCTTGGGGATTTTCGATGTCTTCAGCCAGGCGCCGATTGCGTTCACCACTGTGACATTGCGTGCGGGTTCGCCGGCGATCGGAAGCTCGTTGGGCCATACGTAAATCGGAAATCGACTGGCTGGATCCAGGAACGGTTCCCGGTAGGCATCCACCTCGACCTCGCTGAGTTGCCGGGTCAGCGCACCGTGCGCCAGCAGTTGCTCGACGAATACGTTCTGATCGATCAGCAGTTCCTTGCCGGTATCGGGCGTGCGGAACTTGGCAAACAACCCCTCGGGTCCACCCAGGTTGGTCAGATCCGCCATCGGAAAGGCGGGCGGAATGATCGCCTCCATGAACACCACGCCGAGGACGTTCGACTCGTGCTGACGCGCATAGTCGAGGCCGATGACGGAACCCCAATCGTGAACCACCAGAATGAGGTCGCTGAGTTCGAGTGTTCGGATGAATGCTTCGATGAACCGGTAATGGGTCTGGTAGGTGTAGTCGAGTTCGGGTTGGGCGGATCGTCCGAATCCGATGTTGTCCACTGCGATGATCCGGCCGCTCGATTCCACATAGCGCATGACGTTGCGCCATAGGTAGCTGGACGTTGGATTACCGTGCAGGAACAGGAAAATCTGGCCCTCTCCCTGGTCGATGTAGTGCAGCCTGTGGCCGTCGATCTCGACGTATTTGCTTGCATAGGGAAAGTCTGCTGAGAATGCGCCGGCACGCGGATCGGGCGCAGATTCCTGGGCATGCGCCATCGCTGTGCTCAGCCACGCCACGATGACTAACAGGAAGCGGTTCATATGATCTCTAACTCGTGTGTGCGTTGTCGGGTTCGTTAAGCTTTGCTGGCGTGTAGAATCTGACGGATCCGGGCTGACTGCAAGGTGGTGACTCGCGATCGGTGCGCCCCAGGCTGTTTAGGCAGGGGAACTGTTGAGGATGGAGAACGAGCTGGGATGACGAACCCAAGACCCGAGATGCGCCACGTGTACGCCCATCCGTTCATGGACAGCGGACGTTGGGAGCACTTCGAGCACCGCGCGGGCGACGTGTTCATCTGTACGTCTTACAAAGCCGGGACGACCTGGGTGCAGATGATTTGCGCGCTGCTCATTCTGCAGCAACCGAAACTCCCGCAGTCGCTGTCGAGCATCTCGCCATGGCTCGAGATGCGCATCAACCCGCTCGACGAAGTACTCGCAACCTTTGCCGCCCAGACCCACCGACGGTTCATCAAGACGCACACACCACTCGACGGCATACCGTACTGGGACGACGCGACGTATCTGTACTGCGGCCGCGATCCACGCGACGTGTTCATGTCGCTGGTGAATCACCTCGCCAACAGTGATGTCGAACATCTGATGAAGCTTACGGCGGAACGCGGCGTGGAATTCGAAGAACCGCCACCGATGCCGGAAGATCCGAACGAGTTGTTCCGGATGTGGCTGACCGTGCCGATGTTCGATTGGGAACAGGACGGCTTCCCGTACTGGTCCCATTTCAGCCATGGCAGCACCTACTGGGAGTTTCGTGAGTTGCCAAACATACATCTTCTGCACTATGCGGATCTCAAAGCTGATCTCGGCGGGCAGATGCGCCGGATAGCGGAGCTGTTGCAGATTGACGTACCTGAGGCGCTTTGGGAGGACCTCATCGAGGCGGCGACCTTCGAGAGCATGAAGCGCAACGCCGACCAGCTGGCGCCCGAGGTGGACAACGGGGCGTGGCACAGCAACGCTCAGTTTTTCCACAAAGGTACCTCAGGCCAATGGGCCGATGTGCTGTCGAAAGAAAGTCTCGACTTATACGACAAGGTAAAGGTGGCGCGAATGGGGCCGGAACTGACCGAATGGATGGAGCAGGGCTCCGGATCCGGGAGTGTCCAATGAAGCTGTACGATGTGACCCTCGCGCCCAATCCGCGTCGCGTGCGCATTTTTCTGGCCGAGAAAGGCATCGACGTCCCCCTGGTTCAGGTGAACCTGGCGGAGGGAGAGCACAAGGGCGCCGAATTTCTCGAGAAGAACCCGAGCGGCAAAGTTCCGGTGCTGGAACTCGACGACGGTACCTGCATTGCGGAGTCCGTGGCGATCTGCCGATACTTTGAGGCGCTCACTCCCGAACCCCGGTTGTTCGGCACCACGCCTGCCGAAATTGGCCGCATCGACATGGTCAACCGCCAGCTCGAGCTGGAGTTGCTGCAGGCAGTCGGCCGGGCTTGGGTCAACGGTCCGATCGTCGCGAAGATGGCGCTCGGAAGCTTTGAACAGATTCCCGCGGCCAAACTACAGGGCGAGAATGGCGCGCGGGCCTTCTATCAGAGACTCGATGGTGAACTTGCAACCCGACAGTTCATGGCCGGCGAAGCGTTCAGCGTGGCCGACATCACGGCCCTGTGCACCATCGATTTTGCGACCAGGCTGGTCGATCTGAAGCCTGATCCAGAGCTCAGCGAGCTCTGGCGCTGGCATGGGGAGGTTTCCGCCCGGCCGAGCGCCGGCGCCTAGATGGAAGCGATGAGCGACCGCCTGACACCGTATCGGGAGGCGTTGTCGTAGCGGAGCCCACCATGCCCTTCGACCTCACCCGCGACGAAGCGGCCGGGTATCGGTTGGATGGATTCCTCATCCGGACGCACGTGTTTTCGTCGTGCGAGGTGGCTGAGCTGCGCGACGCGGTTGAACGGGTCGCCGTACTTGCGGCGAAACTGAGCGAGACGGGCCGCACCTACCGGTTGGATGGCAATCGATTCGTCGACGTCGACGAGCTGACGATTCAATTCGAGCATTCGCCGACCAGTGAAACGATTCGGGTTATCGAGCCTGTCCGCCAGCTCGATGCGCGGCTGGATGCGCTGGTTGACGACCCGCGGATCGTACAGCCGATGCGCGGCCTGGTGGGGTGCGATGACGTTGCGCTGTGGACGGACAAACTGAACCTGAAGCGCCCTCACGAAGGTTCGGGTTTTCGCTGGCACCAGGATTCGCCTTATTGGATTCACGACAGTGACCACGTCGATCAGCTCCCCAACGTGTTGGTGGCGCTGGACGATGCAACGGAGGCCAACGGTTGTTTCCGGGTGGTACGAGGCAGCCATACCCGGGGTTGCCTGCCCGGGATCGCAGATGGATCCCAGCTCGAGGGGTTCTTTACCCACCCGGCGTGTTTCGATGAGGCGCAGCAGGTGCCCATGGTGGTGCCGGCCGGATCGCTGGTGTTCTTCAGTCCTCATGCGGTCCATGGATCCTTTCCCAACGCTTCCGATCAACCCCGCCGGGCACTGGTGATGACCTACCAACCTGCGGGCTTTCCGATGTTGAAGTCGGGAATCACGCGCAATGCAGGATGAGCCGTGACGATCGCTGGCACCGGCGCTAGACTCGCATCGATACCCATGGAGACCCCTCATGACGAATGAAGCGGTAAGGGAGTTGGAACAGGAGATTTTTGAACTGACGACCCGGCTACGGGCGTTGCGCAAGGAGTTGCCCGACGAAGAGGTCAGGAATTACAGTTTTGCGACGCTGGAGCGCGAGGTCACGTTGCTGGATCTGTTCGCTGGCAAAGACCAGTTGCTTGCGATTCACAACATGGGCCAGGGCTGTCGCTACTGCACGTTATGGGCGGACGGCATCAGTCCGTTTTTGCCACATCTCGAATCCATGCTTTCGGTTGTGCTGGTGTCAAAGGATGATCCGGAGACGCAGCGGCGCTTCGCGAACTCCCGCAACTGGCGCTTTCGAATGGCGTCCCACGGGGGCGGTGACTACATCAAGGAACAGTCGGTCACCGAAGGCGAAGGTAATACGCCGGGTGTCGTGTCCTACCATCTGCGCGACGGCAAGATCTTCCGGCAGAGCGCAAGCGCGTTCGGGCCGGGCGACCTGTACTGCTCGATCTGGCACCTGTTGGGTGTCGCCGGTGTGGAATCGGACGACTGGATGCCGCAATACAGTTACTGGAAGCGCCCGAAGCAGATGGACGATGGCGGCCGGAACCTCGCCGAATAAGCCAGGCGACAAGGTGGATGAAGATGCTCATCGCATCGCCTTTCTCGACAGGGGGACCATCGGGCCCGGCGTCGAGCTGCGTCGACCGACGTTTGACCATCAATGGACTGATTATGAGCGGACCGATCCCGATGAGGTGATCGCGCGTTTGCAGGGCGTCCATATTGCGATCACCAACAAAGTACCCATTCGCTCGGAAACGCTCGCCCATCTTTCCGATCTGCGGTTTGTCGCGGTTGCCGCGACGGGCACCGATGTGATCGACCTGGCGGCGTGTCGGGAGCGTGAGATCAGGGTCAGCAACATTCAAGGCTATGCGGCCACGACGGTTGCAGAACACACCTTCGCCGTGATTCTGGGGTTGCGCCGCAATCTGTTTCAATACCGGAACGAAGTGATCGACGGCGCCTGGCAGGATGCGCAGCAATACTGCTATTTCAACAGGCCGGTTCACGATCTGGCAGGGGCGACGCTTGGGCTCGTTGGAACGGGGGCCATCGCAACCGCCGTGGGGCAGCTGGGTGAGGCATTCGGCATGCGCGTGATCTATCACAGTCTCAGCGGCCGCACGATCGCGGACAAGGAACTGGTGAGTTTGAACGAGCTGTTCGGGACGGCGGACATCATCAGCCTGCACTGCCCGTTGTCCGAAGCGAGTCGAAGCCTGGTGGGCCGACTGCGGTTCGAGCAGATGAAGCCCGATGCGCTGCTGGTGAATACCGCGCGCGGTGAAATCGTCGATCTCGAGGATTTGCAGGTTGCGATTGACGGGAATCTGATCGGCGGTGCGGCAATCGACGTTGCCGCGGTGGAACCGCCGCCATTGGACTCACCGTTGATGAAGCTGGCGAGCCACCCCAACTTCCTGCTGACCCCTCATACGGCCTGGGCGAGTGTCGAGGCAATGCAGGTGCTTGCGGATCAGCTGATCGACAATCTGGAAGCATTCGTTTCGGGCAGCCCGGAGCATCTCGTCAACTGACCGCGTTTTCGAAAGGAGTGAACCCGATGACCGCCGACAACGCTGAATGGAAAACAACCGCGTGCGTGCTGTGCTCGCTGAACTGCGGCGTCAAGGTGCAGCTCACCGAGGATGGTCGCTCGATTGCCCGAACCAGGGGTGACGAGGCGCACCCGGGCTCGCGAGGCTATCTCTGCAACAAGGCCTCTCGGCTGAACTACTACCAGAATCGCGCCGATCGCCTGATGAGCCCGATGCGTCGATGTGCCGATGGCAGCTACGAACCGATTGATTGGGACACCGCGATTGCCGAGATCGCCGAAAAACTAGCCGCGGTTCGAGACACCCATGGCGGCGACAAGATCTTCTATTACGGCGGTGGCGGCCAGGGAAATCACCTGCCGGGTGCGTATTCGCGCACCTCGATGCAGCCGCTGGGCATGCAGTATCGTTCCAACGCTCTGGCCCAGGAGAAAACCGGAGAGTTCTGGGTGGCGCAACGCATGCTGGGCGGGTGGGCCCACGGCGACTTCGATCATGCGCAGGTGGTGATTTTTCTGGGCAAGAACCCGTGGCAATCCCACGGCTTCAGTCGCGCGCGAATCTCGATCCGCGAGATGGCAAAAGACCCGGAGCGCACGCTGATCGTCATTGACCCCAAGCGCACGGAAACGGCAGACCTCGCCGATATCCACCTGGCCGTCACTCCTGCGCGCGATGCGTGGTTGCTGGCCGGCATGGTCGCAACCCTGGTCCAGGAGGATTTGGTGAACCGCACGTGGTTGGCGGAGCACGCGGCCGGGCTGGATGCCGTGGCTGGAGTCTTTCTGGATGTGGACATTGCCGATTGCGCAGACAAGTCGGGTCTGGAGGAAGCCACGGTGCGTTCCACGGCGCGGCTGATTGCCCGAGCGGACAGCGTCGCGGTGCTCGAGGACCTGGGCGTGCAGATGAATCGTCACTCCACGCTGGTCAGCTATCTGCAGCGTTTGTTGTGGCTGCTCACCGGAAATTTCGGTCGGCCTGGGACTCACTACACCGCTAATGGCCTCGGTAATCTCGCCTCGGGCGACGAAAACGGCGTAAGTCCGGTGGCGGGGGCGCGCATCATCGGCGGCCTGGTGCCGTGCAACGTGATCACCAGCGAGGTGCTCACTGACCATCCGAATCGCTATCGGGCGATGTTCATCGAATCGGGTAATCCCGTGCATTCATTGGCCGACAGTTCGCGCTGGCGCGAAGCACTACGCGCACTGGAGGTCAGCGTGGTGATCGATGTGGCGATGACCGAAACGGCCCGCCAAGCCGATTACGTGCTGCCCGCGACGACGCAGTATGAAAAGGCCGAAGCTACGTTCTTCAACTTCGAATTTCCCGACAACTACTTCCATGTTCGGCAACCCCTGTTCGAGCCGCCCGAAGGCCCTCTGGATGAGGCCGAGATTCACATGCGCATCGCCGAAGCGCTCGGCGCCGTGCCCGAAGGGCTGGAGCAGGAGTTGATCGATGTCCTTGCGACGGCTGGCCGTGAGGGATTCCGCGAGGCGGTGTTTACCAAGCTCGCCGAAGATCCCGCGTTGCTGGGGATCGCGCCGGGACTGCTGTATCGAACGCTCGGCACGGTGTTGCCGGCGGGAATGCGCAACGCAGCGACGTTGTGGGCGGTGTGCCACCAGTATGCAATGTCCAGTCGAGCGGCATTGCTTGCGACTGGACTGGAGGGGGAGGGGATGGACCTCGGCGATGCTTTGTTCGATGCGCTGGTGAGTGAGCCCAGCGGAGTGATTTTCAGCCGTGAACAATGGTCCGACGTCTGGGCTCGCGTACCCGGCGGCACGGTGCAGCTCGAGCTGCCGGATCTGCTCGCGGACGTGGCGCAACTCAATACCGAATCACCTGAGGAAACGACTGCGGAGTTCCCCTTCCTGCTGTCGGCGGGTGAGCGCCGCAGCTTCACGGCCAACACCATCATTCGCAACCCCGAATGGCGCCGGAAAGACGCCCAGGGCGCGCTGTTCATCAACCCGGACGATGCTGCGCGACTGAACCTCGGCGAAGGCTCCACCGCCCGGATCTCAACCCGCGCAGGCGCGCAAGACGTGCTCGTCGCGCTGAACGACCGCATGCACAAGGGCCATGTGTCGTTGCCCAATGGCATGGGCCTGGATTATCCGGATGCAGAGGGAGTACTGAAGAAAACCGGCACCTCGCCTAACGAGTTGACCTCCTCGGAACTGCGCGATGAGTATGTGGGGACGCCGTGGCATAAATCGGTGCCGGCGCGCATCGAGGCGGTTGATTAGCCGGATCGTGTGGGCGTCGATGAACCGGGGGCACGAATCGATCGCTTATATCAGAGGAGCAGGTGTTGGAGGTGCTGGATAGGACGTGGCCCGATCAGAGATTGCTCGATCTGATTGGTGTTGAACTGCCGATCGTGCAGGCGCCGATGGCCGGGGCTTCCGGATCGGCGATGGCTGCCGCGGTCAGCGCGGCTGGAGCGCTTGGCTCCGTTCCGTGCGCCATGCTCGATGATGCGGGAGCGCGCGCCGAGGTCGATGCGGTGCGGCGACAGACCGCTCAGCCCTTCAATCTGAACTTTTTCTGCCACACGCCACCGGAATTCGACGCCGAACGTGAAGCGGACTGGCAGCGTCGCTTGTCTGGCTACTACGCGGATCTGGGCGTCGACATACCCGCGGCCGGGTCGCGCGCGGGTCGCTCGCCGTTCGGGGAAGAGATGTGCGAGTTCGTCGAGGAAGTGCTTCCGAACGTGGTGAGTTTCCACTTCGGATTGCCGGCTCCCGAGCTGGTCGATCGAGTCAAGGCGGCCGGTTGCGTCGTGCTGAGTTCAGCGACCACGGTACGTGAGGCGCGCTGGCTCGAGGCGCACGGCTGCGATGCGGTGATCGCGCAGGGTTGTGAGGCGGGTGGCCATCGCGGCATGTTCCTGACAGAAGACGTTGCGACACAGCCGGGCACGTTTGCACTGGTGCCCCAGGTGGTCGATGCAGTGACGGTTCCGGTCATAGCAGCCGGTGGAATCGCCGACGGCCGGGGAATTGCGGCTGCGTTTGCGCTGGGCGCGTCGGGTGTGCAGATCGGAACCGCGTATCTGTTCACGGCAGAAGCACTCATTTCGGAGTTGCACCGCGCGGCGTTGGGCTCGGTGCAGGCAGATCAAACTGCATTGACCAACGTGTTTACCGGGCGGCCGGCGCGGGGAATCGTCAATCGAGTAATGCGTGAAGTCGGTCCCATCGCGGCCGAGGCGCCGGCGTTTCCGATGGCGGGCGGGGCGCTTGCGCCGCTGAAAGGGGCCGCCGAAAAGGCGGGTGATGCGGCTTTTTCGGCCCTGTGGTCAGGGCAATCGGCGAGCCTCGCGGCCAACCTCGGTCGCGAAGGGTTGAGCTCCGCGGAGCTGACGCGCCTGCTCTCAGAAAACGCCGTCCGAATACTTGGTGGACGGTCGTGAGAATTTCTGTCGCCAGAGTTCGAACGGCTTGCGGCCTACAACTGCATTTTCAGCGCGGGCGTGAGAGTATCTGTGACTCGGCAGTGATCCGCGGGCGAGGCCGCTAACCCACATGGATGAACACGAGAATCATTTCGATGTCGTCATCGTTGGCGCGGGCCTATCGGGCATCGGCGCGGCCTACCACCTTAAGGACAAGTGTCCGGGGAAAAGCTTCGCCATACTGGAGGGACGCGAGGCGATCGGTGGGACCTGGGATCTGTTCCGTTATCCGGGCATCCGCTCCGACAGCGACATGCACACGCTGGGTTACAACTTCAAGCCGTGGCGTGAAGCCAAGGCGATTGCCGATGGATCGTCAATCCGAAAATATATACGAGAGGCTGCTGCCGAGAACGGCATCACCGAACACATCCGATTCAAGCACCTGGTGAAAGCTGCGTCCTGGTCCAGCGACGATGCTCGTTGGACGCTGGAAGTTGAGCGGCTGGACGAAGGCGATCGGATTCAGTTGACCTGTAACTTCCTGTCCATGTGCGGGGGTTACTACAGCTACGAGAACGGATACACCCCCGACTTTGAAGGGATCGAGCGGTTCGAAGGCCGCATCGTGCATCCCCAGGAATGGCCTGAGGATCTCGATTATTCGAATACACGCGTGGTGGTCATCGGCAGCGGCGCCACAGCCATGACCCTGGTGCCGGCCATGGCCGAAAACGGTGCGCAGGTGACGTTGCTGCAGCGTTCGCCGACCTACGTGATTTCGCGACCGGACGAGGACGTCATTGCCAATACGCTGCGGAAGTTTCTGCCCGAGAAAGTTGCCTATGCCATCACCCGATGGAAGAACGTCGGCTTGCAGGGCCTCTTCTACCGGCGTACGCGCGTTGCACCGGAGATGATCAAACGGAAATTGCTGGACATGGTGCGCCAGCATTTGGGGCCCGACTACGATGTGGAGACGCACTTCACACCACGCTATAACCCATGGGATCAGCGTCTTTGCCTGGTGCCGAACGCGGATCTCTTCAAAGCGATCAAGTCGGGTGGTGTCTCGGTGGTTACGGATCACATCGAGCGTTTCACCGAGACCGGGCTCACCCTCAAGTCCGGCAAGACGCTGGACGCCGATATCATTGTCACCGCGACGGGGCTGAATCTCGTGGTGCTGGCCGGGGTTGAGTTCAGCGTCGATGGTCAGGCGGTCAACTTCGCCGACACCTGGACCTATAAAGGCATGATGTACTCGGACATACCCAATCTCCTGCAGACCTTTGGCTACATCAATGCGTCCTGGACGTTGCGCGCGGACCTGAATGCCGAATACGTATGTCGTCTGCTCAATCACATGGACGATCTGGGAATGCGTCAATGCACGCCGCGTTTGCGTGAACGAGACCAGAACATGGTGCCTCGGCCGTGGATTGACGGCTTTTCGTCGGGTTACATGCAGCGGGTAATGCACCTGTTTCCAACTCAGGGTGACCACGACCCGTGGCGCAACACGCAGGACTACAAACTGGATAAGAAGATGATCCGCCATGCGGCCCTGGAAGATGGCGCGATGCTGTTCTCCAATCCGAAGGGAACTTCAGCGAGTGCGGCGTCCGGCGCCGACCGACACGTGGTGGAAGCTGCGTAGATCTGGCCGGGGACGGCTGTTAGGAAAGCCAGCAGCCCACCATGAACTATGACTATATCATTGTTGGCGCCGGCACGGCGGGGTGTGTTCTGGCCAACCGGCTGAGCGCGGACCGTGACGTTTCCGTGCTGCTCATCGAAGCCGGTGGGAAAGACGACTACTTCTGGATCAACATCCCGGTTGGCTATCTCTTCACCATCGATAATCCGCGCACCGACTGGTGTTTCAGAACGGAACCGGTTGCGGGTCTGGGTGGTCGCTCCATTCAATATGCCCGCGGCAAAGTGCTGGGCGGGTGTTCTTCCATCAACGCGATGATCTACATGCGTGGCCAGCGCAGCGACTACGACCATTGGGCTGATCTCGGCAACCGTGGTTGGGGTTGGGACGACGTGTTGCCGCTGTTCAAGGCGAGTGAAGACTATCAACACGGGGCCGGTGAGTTTCACGGAGCCGATGGTGAGTTGCGCGTGGAAGAGCGCCGGGTGAACTGGGAGATTCTGGATGCGTGGCGTGACGCGGCCGCTCAGTGCGGTATACCAAAAATTGACGAGTTCAACCGAGGGGACAATTTCGGTAACGCCTACTTCCAGATGAACCAGCGGCGTGGGGTGCGCTGGAGTGGAAGCAGAGCGTTCCTGCGGCCTGTTCAGCACCGGGCGAATCTCACAGTCATGACCGAGACGCTGGTCACGGGCATCGGGCTGGAAGATGGCCCGGCGGGCAGACGCGCGACGGGCGTGACCCTGCGGACTGCACGGGACGACGAACTGACGCGCCACGCACGCCGTGGCGTCATCCTCGCCGCGGGCGCCATCGGCTCGCCCCAGATTCTGCAGCTTTCAGGGATTGGTTCGCGCGCTGCGCTCGCGCGGATCGGGGTGCCCATTCGACACGAGCTGGCTGGTGTCGGCCGGAACCTGCAGGATCACCTGCAGATCCGTAGCGTCTACAAGGTGCAGAACACCCGGACGCTCAATCGCCGGGCAAACTCCCTGCTCGGCAAGATCGGTATGGGCTTGGAGTATCTGCTCTTCAGAACCGGCCCGCTGACCATGCCGCCCTCGCAACTTGGTGCGTTTGCCAAATCTGACCCGGGTCAACCCAACGCAAACATCGAGTGGCACGTGCAGCCGCTTTCGTTGGACAAGTTCGGGGATCCGCTGCATCCCTTCGACGCCATCACGCCGTCGGTGTGCAATCTGCGCCCGACCAGCCGAGGCTTCGTCGAGGCGCGCTCAGCCGACCCTGCCGCTGCGCCTGTCATTCAAACGAACTATCTGTCGACTACCGAGGATGAAGCGGTCGCGGTCGCGGGCTTGAAGTTCACCCGGCGCATCATGGCCGCCCCGGCGCTCGAACGTTTTCAATGTGAGGAGTGGAAGCCCGGACCGGCGTTGATCCGCGATGATGAGTTGCTGCAGGCGGCCCGCGAGCTTGGCACAACGATTTTCCACCCGGTGGGTACCTGCAAGATGGGCGACGATGACCAGGCGGTGGTGAGCGACCGGCTGGCGGTGCACGGTGTGGACGGACTATGGGTAATCGATGCGTCGATCATGCCGACCATCACCTCGGGGAACACCAACGCGCCGACGGTCATGATTGCCGAACGGGGTGCTCGGTTTGTCCAGGCGGATGCGAGGTCGGCTGCGGGTTAGACCTTGTACGGGTGTCTACAGGTAATGGAACGCGGGTCGAACCAACCTATGATCCGAGAGTGACCGACTCGCCCCTCAGCATCTGGCGCAACGGACAATTCCGATCGTACGTTGCCTCCACGTCGCTTACCGGCTTCTCGTTCTCGATGCAGATGCTGCTGATCAACTGGCTGCTGATCGGCGTGCTGCACACCTCTGCGGATCAGGTCGGCATCGCCCACGCCATCATCGGTGTGCCCGGCTTCTTCATCATGCTGTGGGGTGGAGCCCGCGCGGACCGTGTCGATGCGCGCGCGCTGATGATTCGAACCTATGCCCTGGCCGCGCTCCCACCGCTGGTGCTGGCGGCGATTCATGCCGGTGGCGCCTTGAGCTACTGGGCCGTGACCCTGACGGCGCTTGCCCTGAGCACCGCTATCGCTTACGCCGGGCCGGCCCACGCCGCGATATTGAACCGAGTGAGCGGATCGCGGGTCCAGGAGGGGGTGACCGCCACTATGGCACTCGGTTTTCTGGTGCAGCTATTGGGGTTGGGGCTCGCCGGACAACTGGATCGCATCGGCGTCGAAACCGTGCTGTTCGCCCAGTGCCTCGCGCTGCTGGTCGGCTGTCTGATGATCCGCCGTCTCCAGAGTTTCGCACCGCACCCGAGCCACGTGCACGATTCCGTTCTGGCGAGCCTGCTGGAAGGGTTTCAGGTGGTGATGCGCGACCGGTTACTGGTTTCGCTGATGTCGCTGAATCTCGCCTCCATGCTGTTCAACTTCGGCACGTTTACGATCGTCTTCCCGTTCATCATGACCCAGACGTACGGGGGTGACGCAGCATTCCTGGGCTGGATGCTGGTGCTGTTCTTCTTCGGCGGCATGATGTCGAATTTCATCATGCTGGCGTTCATGCCGCTGGCGCAGCCCGGACGTTTGTTCCTGGGCATGCAGCTGACACGAGCGCTGATCTTCGTGCTGTTCTGGATCCAGCCGCCTTTGTGGGTGCTGGTGCTGGCAACATTTCTCTGGGGCCTGAACATGGGCGTCACCATGACCACCGCGCGCGCCATTGTTCAGGAATGTTCCCAGGCCGCTTACCGGGCGCGTACCCTCGCGGTGTTCAATGCCCTGTCCATCGGAGCGCAGCCGTTCGGCGCGCTGCTGCTTGGGTGGGTGATCAGCGTGTTCGGTCCGCTCGACGCCATGCTGCCCGGCATGCTGGTCTCGGCAGCGATCGGTGTGATTGGCATCGCCGCCACGCCGATCTGGTCGTATCGTTCGTCCGAAGCTAGCTGAGGCGATACTGGGATATCTGTGTATCTTCCTCGCCCAGATCGGCGTAGTTGTCCTCAACCCGTGCCTGGATGAACTCACGCCAGGTAAAGCTGCGGTACCTCGGTTCACTTTCGTCGAGTTCGACCAGTGGCTTCAGCACCGCATCGCGGGTGGGGTTGTAAAAGAACGGTGTGCTGTAGCGACCGCCGCGACTGACGGGCCGCACGCGGTGCACGGCGGCGCGGTACACATCGTTCGACCAGACCTGAAGCGAGTCCCCCAGATTGACCACGACCGTGTCCGGTTGCGGCGGTACGTCGATCCAGCCATCTTCAGTGGAATGGGTCTGCAACCCGCCGGCCGTATCCTGCAGCAGCAGCGTCAGTACGCCGGGGTCGGTGTGGTGATGCAAAGCCATATCGCCAAGCCCGGCGATGTCCGCGCGCTCTTCGTCGCTCAGCGGATCTTCGTGGGGGTAGTAGTTCAATCGGACCGTGCTGGTTCTCGCATCCCCTTGCGGCAACGATTCCGAATCTGAACCCAGCGCCGCGTACACGAGCTCCAATGTCTCCTGGGCAACGACGGCCGCCGCATCGAAGAAGCTCAGGAGGGCGTTCTTGAACGTCGCATCCTGGGGCCATTGGTTCACGTCGGACTTGTCCGGGCGTGGCTTCATGTAGTCGAACACTTCTTTCTGATCGCGTTTGCGCTTGGTCAGTTCCCGCTCGTAGTAACCCAGCGGAATCTCGTCGGTACGCATGACCTTTCGTTTGTAGGCCATCGGGGCGCTGAAGAACCCTTTCGATGCGGACCACATGTCCGTAAAACCATCGTTCCATTAAGTCCCATACGGTCTTGCAACCCGCATAAAACCTAGCGTAGCTCGGAGTCACTCACGAACATCCGACCCGCGGATTCATAAGGTGTCACACCACGCCGAGCCAACTCCCGTCGGACTTCTTCTTCATCGTCAGTCTCGAACAGTTCCATCAGTGCTTGGGTGTCGTAGATACGAACCCGTTTATGACGACGACCACCACGGCGACGTTTTGGGATAATGCGTTCAGTCATTGTCGCTGTTGTTGGGCAACGCCGCCCTGATCGAAGCTGCCGCCTGCTCAAGCGTCCCGTTCTCAGCTTCCTGCAACATCACGTCGATGATGCCCTCCAGCCGCGCCATGTGCTCGCTGAGCACCTCAACCTGTACTTCCAGATTGTCCATAAGAAAGCCCCGACTAGCGGGGCTTCAAGGTACTGCTGTGGGGTTAGGGTGTCACCAGTCGAGCGACTCCTGCAGGTTGGTAAACGCCTCATCAAACTCGGCACGTTGCTCCTCAGATAGCTCCTGATCCTCTAACGCAATGGCCAGGCGACTACAGCCGGAAACCATGAGCCGGGTAAAGTCCTGTCGGCGCTCCACGTAGTTGACCGCGCACGTGAATACATCGAGCAGCCACTCGGGCTCCCATCCCTTGAGATTATCGAGGTGTACCGACAGAGAGCTGAGTGGGACGCGTCGATTGACGCCGCCATCATCGGTACGGAACCGGTCCTCAATCTTGTAGAGCTGGGTTTTCGTGATCGCCGGCATTGCTATCGGCGTGGGGGTAAAGGACTACTTCTTACCTCTGTTTTCCCACCAGTGCATTATATCTTCACGCTTCCAGTATGCTAATGCACCTGCAATTATTAATATAAGTATCCAATCCATTATTATCTCCTTGTCAGTTCAATCGTGGAGAGGCGGAGTCTTCCCAGTCATTTGCTGGGCCATCCACTTCATGTAGCACACTAGGAGGGGATTTATATACTACTGCTAAGAAGGTTCAGCAGCCCGCCCATGGAGGAGACGCTGGCCTGGATGTCCGCGGCGAGTACTGAATTGAACGCAGAGTTTCGGGCGTTCATGGAAACGACTGTCGCCGGGACTCCGCTAGGGCCTCGCCGGTGTTCCTAAGGCACCGGTGGGGTCCGTCTGTCGTGCGAATCGATAATGCACCCGGATGGGCGCTTCGGTAGGATTGCTTCAGCCATGTTGACCTCCCGGTAGGTTGCATGGTTAGGAGCGGGCCGGGCCTTAACACCCGGCCCGCTCCGCTATTGAAACTACGCGGGTGGTCCGGTATTGCAAGCGGTTTTCGTCTAGGGGTTGGGGTATGGGTTACAGAAATATTTCGGTCTGAGCACAACCCCACTTTATAGATAACGTATTGTTTTATAAGGTAATTAACTAGATTCTAGACGGCGATATTCGCGGACCACATGCCTCCTCGATGGC
>SMWF01000030.1 GCA_004357385.1 Gammaproteobacteria bacterium
GCGCCATATAAAGGCACGATGAATAACAACACCACGGCTTGCGCGCCGATCGCATAGCTGGCCGCCTCGGCACCGAACTCGGTGAGAATGAAGACTTCGCGCGTGGTCTTCAGCAGGTAGTAGCAGACGAGTAACAGGAACGCGTAAACCGCAAACAGCAATACGCTGACCCCTTCGCCCGGTCCCATTTTGGTGAAGACCGAAAAAGCGCGTTCAAGCGGAGTGAGCGGGTGGCCGTTCCTTGCCATGGCTCGAATTCTACCGCGAAGCGAGTGGCGCCAAACCACAAAGTTGTTACTCTACGACGATGCCAGGGAGAAGGATCGACGGCATGCGTAAGGCAGGACAACACACCCGCCGGGCCATCGTGGCGCTCGCCGTCACCGCGTTTGCATCGCATTGCGTGGTTGGTGCAACTAGTACCGCCGCCGGTGGTGGTAGCGCTGCCGACGCCAGCGCGCACCGAGCGCTCATCGTCGAGATGAAGCAGGCCCCCCGTGGGCCCTTCAAGCGCCTGCGTTGGTTCTGCAACGACGGTTCGGTACTGCCGCCCAAAGCCTACGCCTGCCAGGAGCACGGCAGCGGCCATCAGCATGGCGAGTGGAGCGATGCGACCCTGACCCTGCACGCGGCCGGATATCCGATTGCAAACGTCATGGTCGAACTATCGGCCGAGCAGTTCGACGCCAGCGAGGCGGCCAACGCGCATTTCAGGATTCTGCTACTCGAACAATTTCTGATCCGTATCGACGACGGTTGGATCCTGCGTCGCGGCCGCTACTACCGCGGTGCGTTCCAGGTTGACGAAGAAGAATACGAAGCGCGGCAGTTGCTGCGCGCCCTGAGCAGCCGCCCAGCCTGGCAGACACTGCGCTACCCGTTGCTGGTAGAGGCGGCGCGCCTGATTGCACACGGTCAGCAACGCTCCGGCGCCGCAGAGATCCGCAACATGGCGACGGCCCTGAACCGGGCGGATCCGGGTTTTGGCGATCTGCGCAACAAAATTCATGGCCGCCCCGACCCAGGCGATGCGGACCGGGTGCGTAGCTATGCCAAGCAACGCGGGCTGGCCGAACTCGCCGCGGACTACACCGCACTGGCAGATGCTATCGACGCCGCCGCAGCGCTACCTGACGCCGCGCCGCTAGTTGCGGGTTACGCAAAGTCCCTGACCAACGCGGACCAGCAACGGGCCCTGATGGCCGGGGCGACCAAACTGCAGCGTGCAACCACTCCGAGCGAGCGCCTGGCGGCATTGGGCGAGCTCATGCAACAGTTGCGCGACGGCATCAAAGGCGCAGCGCAACCGCTACGCGCGATCGATCTGATCCTGGCGCTGGAAGCGCACGTTTTCAACGAAGCCCAATTGATTGATCTCGCAGACTCTTCGTTGAACCGACGGCAGTCGCTGGTATTGATGGAGAACCTCGCCAAAGCGGCGTACGGCCTCGGCCTGCTGACCCGATGGGAACTCGACAACGCACACGCCAGCTTCGAGATGCTGGCGGGGGCATCCGTCGCGTTCAGCCGCTACCGCTCCGAGTTGCGCTACCTCGAACGGGTGTCGGGTTGGGGCGCACGACGACTGGCGTTGTATTTCGAACCCGAAATCGCGCACCTTGCGCAGATCGAACCACTGGTGGTCGAGTACATCCCGGACCGGATGCGCGGCAGCCCGTTGTTCTTCTATTCGCAGCTGATCGCACCGCTTGCGGCCGATGCCATGCGCATGGCTGGACTACGCCAGGAACTGTTCGGGCGCGCCGTACCCGCGGGTCTGCGCGCGTTGAATCCCGGGGTCGGACGCGGTGTGTTGCGCACGCTGGAGCAACTCGAGCACGCTCCAGAAGGCAGTGCTAACAGCATCGCACTGGTGCCGGAGACGGTATCCGAACTTCCCGTCGTGGCCGGCATTCTTACCGAGCACGAAGGCAATGCGCTGTCGCACGTGCAACTGCTCGCCCGGAATCTCGGGGTGCCCAACATCGTGGTCAGCGACGCGCTGCTACCGGAGCTTCGCAAGCACCTGGGCGAGCAGGTGGCCGTAGCGTCGAGTCCCGGGGGCGTGGTTCGTATCAGCAGCGATGCCGCAGCGCTCGAATCGGCCGCGCCGGTGCAACGGGAGCTGATATCGATCGACGTGAGTCGACTCGATCTGGACACCCAACAGCTGATCCCCGCGGCGCAGTTGTCATCGGCGGACCAGGGCGTTCGGGTGGGCCCTAAGGCCGCCCAGGTGGGTCGCCTAACCCGGCATTTTCCCGGCCAGGTCGCACCCGCGCTGGCCGTCCCATTCGGCCTGTTTTCCCATGCACTGACCGAACGCACCGTGGAACCCGGCGGCCCAACCCTGTTCGAGTGGATGGCCGAACACTTCCGCGAACTGCAGAACATCGACGATCCGGTCGAACGGGCCACGCGGACCCGCGAGACCCTCGCCGTGGTGCGCGGCTGGTTCGAAACCCGGCCGCCGAACCCGGTGAAGCTGGAAGAATTCCGGCGGTCTCTGGAAGAAAACTTCGGACCCAGTGGCAGCTACGGCGTGTTCGTCCGCTCTGACACCAACGTCGAGGACCTGCCCGGGTTTACCGGCGCCGGCATCAATCTCACGGTGCCGAACGTGGTGGGCTTCGAGAATATCGTCGCGGCCATGCGCGCGGTCTGGGCGAGCCCGTTCACGGAACGTTCGTACGGCTGGCGGCAAGGCATCATGGACGATCCGGAACACGTCTATGCGTCCGTGCTACTGCACAAAAGCATGAATCTGGACACCTCCGGGGTCCTGGTCACGGTCAATGTCGAAACAGGCGCCACCGACTATCTGACCGTGGTGCTCAACGAGGGGGTCGGCGGCGGCGTGGAGGGCCAGGCTGCGGAGACGCTGTTGATCCGTACCAGCGATGCGTCTTTGCGCCTGCTCGGTTCGGCCACCGCACCGCGCAAGCGCGTGCTGCTCGAGCGCGGCGGCTCCGAACTGATACCAACCTCCGGCGCCGAGCGGCTGTTGAGCCCGGCGAACGTCGACGACCTCAGGAATCTGGTTGCACAGCTACCCGACTGGTTCGATTACCTGCCCCCGGCGGAACGGGCCGCTGCAGTCGCCGACGTCGAGTTCGGTTTCCTCGACGACAAGCTGTATCTGTTCCAGATTCGGCCCTTCGTCCAGAGCTCAGCCGCCGATGACAACGCGTATCTGCGAGAACTGGACGCCGGCCTGGACCAGACGCGCGAGTTTCAGGTGAACATGAACGACACACCCGGAGGGTAACCCGATGCGAAAGCTCATTCTGGCAACGCTCGCGCTGTGTGTGTCCGGGTCAACCGCCTGGGCTTATCCGATCGACGGCTACCCCGACACGGGAATCCGACGACTCAACTTCTACGAACTCGCCCAGAAGGGCGAGGTGGATGGGCGCAAGCAACCCGCCGGCGGGCTGCTTGGACTGGCTGACGTAAAACCGCGTCTGATAGGTTCCACGCAGGCTTTTGATTTTCCGGTCGATGCGGACTATGCCGGCCAGATCACCTCGTTCCTGGGTAGTGATGCCCCGAACTACGGTATTACGCTACTCGACCTGACCGATCCATCAGCACCGATCTACGCCGAGCACAACGCCGGCATCCGCAACAATGTAGGCAGCGTCGGGAAGTTGCTGGTGGGCCTGGCGTTCTTTCAGACCCTGGCCGAGATCTACCCGAACGACATCGAAGCGCGCCGCCAGGTGCTGATCACCACATCGATCGTTGCCGACGAGTTCGTCAAAACCGACCACCACAAGGTGGTGTTCTGGGACGTCGAATCGCGGGTCTTCGAGCACCGTCCGATCCACGTCGGGGACGAGGGCAGCCTCTACGATTGGCTCGACTGGATGCTCTCGGCCAGTTCCAACGCCGCCGCATCCACCATTGAAGAACAACTGATCCTGCTCAAGCATTTCGGCAAGGAGTACCCCGTCAGCCTGGAACGCAAGGCCGAGTTCTTCAGCACCCACAATGCAGCGGCGTTGGGCGCGATCTTCCTTGCCACCATGAAGAGCGCCGTGGTCGACAATGGTCTCGATCCAGACCTGATTCGGCAAGGCAGCTTTTTTACGCGCACCGGCAAAGCGCGGGTCACCGGCACGACCAGCTATGGCAATCCCCGGGAACTGGCACACCTGTTGTTGCGGATGGAACAGGGACGGTTGGTGGACGAGTACTCGAGTACCGAGCTGAAACGCATGCTGTACATGACCCAGCGACGCATACGTTACGCCTCGCACCCGGCACTGAACGACTATGCCGTTTATTTCAAGTCCGGGTCGTTATACAGCTGCATACCCGAAGAAGGGTTCAGATGCGGCAAGTACATGGGCAACAAGACCAACCTGCTTGCTTCGATCGCCATCATCGAGGGCCCGGAGAACTCGCAGCGCTATCACTACCTGGTGGTGGTCAGCTCCAACGTGCTCCGCAAGAATTCGGCGGTGGCGCACCAGACCCTGGCGATGCGCATTCATCGCATGATCGAGAAGCGTCACGCCCAGGACGCGCCAAGCGCCACCGAGTGATCAGGGCCCGTCGCGCGCGATGTTTTCCGGATCGAAGATCAGGTCGTCCATGGCCACGATCAGCTCGGACAGCCAGTTTTCGCCGTCCGGATCGTTAGCCATGGCCACCGCGATGTAACGCCGGCCGTCCCGTTCCACCAGCGCGCTGTCGGCGTGATAGGAACGCCAGGTGCCTGATTTACGCCAGATCCGCGAACCGCTCTTGGTCACTTCCAGACCGCGCACGAACTTATGTTCGATGGCCGGGTCGGCCAGGATCTCGCGCATCTGCGCGCTCGCTTCGGGATTCACCAGCCGGTCCGACTCCAGCAGGTAGTAGAACCTGGCTACCTGAAACGCCGTCGCCGCATGCGACAGGTTGTCCAAGGGGTCGCGCTTCCAGGCCTTCTCACTGGCATAGGGCTTGCCGACCCACAGGCCACCGTCACCGTCTTCGTCGTACAGCTTATAGCGCGCGGAGGTCAGCACTTCGGCGATGTACTCGAAGCCAGTACGTTCGAGCATCGTGGTGGCCGCGGTATTGGAAGAATTTCGGATCATCCGCGTCAGCATGGTAATGGACAGCGGATCCACCGGCTTGCCCTCGTCCGCCGCTTTCTGAAACGCGCCCAGCAGAATCGCGATCTTGGGCAAGCTCGCGGCATACATCATTTCGTGTTCGTTGACGCCGGCGAGCCGGGGTTCATCGAGAACGGTGATGTCGACCAGGATGGCTGCCAGGCGCTTTTCCCGTACCGCTCGGGCCATGCCCAACGATTCTATTTCCCGCTGGAGACCTGCCTCCAGATGGGCGTCCTGAGCGGTCTGGAGCTCGGGCCAGCGATCACCGCTGGCCAGCAGCGGAGCCAGCAGCAGCACCGCGGTTACTATGCTGAGCGGGCTTCGCGGGCTGAGCGGGCGAATCGACCGAAACAGTATGGCAATACCAGTTGATGGGATCCGATCAGGTATTCTTATGGGTTGGCCAACAGCAAGGCAAGGATTACAGGTCTGAGATGAACGATGCACCGCAACCCGTCAAGTTCGACGCAGTCATAGTGGGTGCCGGATTTGCCGGCATGTACATGCTGCACCGGCTGCGTGAGTGTGGGTTGTCCGTACGCGTGTTCGAAGCGGGCGGTGATGTCGGCGGTACCTGGTACTGGAACCGCTACCCCGGCGCGCGCTGCGACGTGGAGAGCATGGAGTACTCCTATCAGTTCTCGGCCGAACTGCAGCAGGAATGGGAGTGGTCGGAACGCTACGCCACCCAGCCGGAGATTCTCGACTACGCCAGTCACGTCGCCGACCGTTTCGGCCTGCGTTCCGACATCCAATTCGACACCCGCGTCGCCTCGGCGCACTACCACGAAGCAAGCGATTGCTGGCAGATCGAAACCGATGCCGGCGATTCGGTGAGCGCACGTTTCTGCATCATGGCCACGGGCTGCCTGTCATCGACCAACACGCCCGACTTCAACGGTATGCAGGATTTCCAGGGACCCGTGTACCACACCGGCGAGTGGCCCCACGAGGGGATCGATTTCACCGGCAAGCGCGTCGGCATCATCGGTACCGGATCGTCCGCCATTCAATCCATCCCGATCATCGCCGAACAGGCCGATGAGCTCTGGGTGTTCCAGCGCACGGCCAACTACTCCGTGCCGGCGCACAATCGCCCGCTGGATGCCGCCGAGGTGCGCAGTGTCAAAACCGACTATGCGAATTTCCGCGTCATGAACTACGCCATGCCCGCGGGCTTCGGCGCGACCAAACCACACCACGACGGCCTGGCGATCGACGCCACCGAAGCCGAACGCAACGCTCGCTTCGCGACCCGTTGGGAGCTCGGCGGTCTGGGTTTTATGGGCGCCTTCGAGGACCTGATGCTGAATCCGGACGCCAACGAACTGGCCGCTGAGTGGACCCGAGCAAAGATTCGCACCATCGTCGAGGATCCCATCACCGCGGAACTGCTCGCGCCGCGCCAGACCATCGGCTGCAAACGTCTGTGTGTCGACACTGGCTACTATGCGACCTACAACCGCGGCAACGTTCACCTGGTGGACGTCAGTGAAACCCCCGTCGATCGCTTCACCGCATCGGGCATCGAGGTTGCGGACCGGGAGTACCCGGTGGACTGCATCATTCTGGCAACCGGCTTTGACGCCATGACCGGGGCCTTGCTGAGCATCGACATCCGCGGCCGTGCCGGACTGTCACTGCAGGACAAGTGGGCGGCGGGTCCATTGACCTATCTCGGCTTGAGCGTCCACGGGTTTCCCAACCTGTTCACCATCTGCGGACCCGGCAGTCCGTCCGTGCTTTCCAACATGATCCCGTCGATCGAACAGCACGTGAACTGGATTGCCGATTGCATCGTGCACATGAGCACGTCCGGGCGCATTGCCATCGAGTGCGAAGCCCAAGCCGAGGCGGACTGGGTCACCTACGTGAACAGCATCGCCGACATGACCCTCTACCCCACCTGCAACTCCTGGTACCTGGGCGCCAACGTGCCGGGTAAGCCGCGCGTATTCATGCCTCACATCGGCCTGCCGAGCTACATCGAAAAATGCGAGGATGTGGTTCAGAAAGGTTACGATGGTTTTGCATTCTATTAACGTATTTAGTACTAATCACACATAACATATTGAATAATATAAATATAAACACTCAACTACGAAACAATAGAGCTTAAGTCATGCCTTTGAGCAAACAGCGCGAATTCATCAGCCCGCGGCCGGACGATGACTGGGCGACTATCGTTAAGCGCGTGCTGCCTGACCAAGACCCCGAAACGGCAATGTCACAGTTGAAGAGCTGGAACCTGCATCTGTTCGCTCGTCAGCCGCCCGGCGAATTCCTGGGCAGCGATGTGATTTTCATCGAGGGACCGCGCGATGGTAAGGAGGCACCGAGTTTCTTTGGCATCGAGGTTGAGGTGTCTTGACGGAACCGGTGATCGAGCATGCCGAGATTGCCCCGGGACACGACGGTCAGGCCGAACTGTTCCTCGCGATCCGCTACGAAAACGGAGCTCTGGGCAACGTTACTCTGAACGCGAAATGCGCCGACAAGCTGATGCGCGATTGCAACGCCGAGTCCGTTGCGGCGCTGGCGGGCCAGCCATGGCAAAAAATTCTGAACGTATTGAAATGAGGCACCCCTGATGTACGACCTGATCATTTGCGATGGCCGCATCATCGACGGCTCGGGATTGCCAGCGTTTGTCGGCGATGTCGCGATAACCGGTGGAATCATCAGTCAGGTAGGCGGACGTGTCACCGGGCCCGCGGCGAGCGAGATCGACGCCAGAGGCCAGGTGATCGCACCCGGCTTCATCGATCCCCACACCCACTTCGACGTGCAACTGCTCTGGGACGGCCAGGCACGACCTTCGTTGGAGCACGGGGTCACCACCGTGGTCCCAGGCAATTGCTCGCTGACCCTGGCGCCCCTGAAGGCCGAGCATCGTCAGCGTCTGGTGCGCATGTTCCAGCAGATCGAGGAGATGCCGGACGCCGCCTTCAACGGTGCGTTCGAATGGACCTGGGAGTCCTTCGACGGATATCTGGAGGCGATCACCCGGCAGCTTTCGATCAACGTGGCGCCGCTGGTTGGCCATAGCGTGATACGACTCTGGGTGATGAATGACGATGCTCAGAAACGGGCCGCAACCCCCGACGAGATTACGCAAATGCAGGATCTGCTCCGACAATGCCTCACCGCAGGCGCGGTCGGACTGTCCACGAGCTTCGTGGACGTCGACCATAACCTGTTGCCGGTACCCAGCCGCTTCGCTTACCTGGAAGAGATCGACGCGCTGGGCGCGGTGCTCGGCGAGTTCGGCCGCATGCTGCAAGTCGTTCCGGAGTTCTACAACACCGACATCACCATCGCCCGGGTGGATCAGTTAGCGGAACTGTCGATCAAACACCAGATCCCCACTACGTTCTCGCCGTTGTTCGACTCGAGCGCGATGCCCGACAACGTGACCCGCGTGCTGGCGAGGGTGGATGAGCAGTTCGCGCGTGGCGCGAGAGTCTGGCCTCAGGTGCAAACACGGCCCATCGATATCAGTTTCAATTTCGACATGGCCAGCCTGATGTTTGCGGCAACGCCCGCCTGGTACATGGTCATGCGGCTCCCTCACGATCAGAAGATCGATGTGCTGAAGAATCCCGAGGCGCGAGCGCAGTTGATCGAAGCCGCCGAGCCCGGGGGAGACATCTCCCGATTTGCCGAACTGCGGGTTCGTGACAGTCAGAATCCCGATCTCATCGGCCGTCGCCTCGGCGATCTGGCGCAGGAGCGGCAGACGACTCCGGCCAACACGATGATCGATCTGTCGCTGGAAGAAGATCTGCAGGTTCACTTCCTCGCCGCGAATATGGGTCACGAGGACCCGACCCGGGTCGGCCCGATCATCGCTCGCGAACGGGTCCACGTCGGCGCCAGCGACGCCGGTGCACATATCCAGTCGTTCGCAACCTATGGCGACACGGGCTATCTGTTTTCCGAGTTCGTTCGCGAGGGCGGTTACCTGTCACTGGAGCAAGCCGTCAAAAAGCTCACCAGCGACACCGCGCAAATCTGGAACCTGCCCAATCGCGGCTTGCTGCGCCCCGGGCAGGCCGCAGACGTGGTCGTCTTCGACCCCGACACCATTGCCCGGGACGAAGAGCATCCGGTCAACGACATGCCCGAACAAGGGATGCGCTACGTACGCGCAGCGATCGGAATCGACACTGTGATCGTCAACGGCGAAGTGGCCTACACGCACGCAAACGGCTACACCGGCTCCACCTCCGGCGTGATCGCAACGCAGCCCGTCCAGTGATCGTCGGCATCCATCACGTCGCAATCTCGGTGCCCGATCTGGACAAGGCCGTGGCTTTCTACCATGACGCGTTCGGCTTCGACGTGGTTCAGAAGAGCGAATGGGATCGCGACATGCCGCTGGCCGATCGCGCCGTCGGGCTCGAAGAAACGTCGGCCCGGATGGCGATGTTGAAGGCGCCCAATGCATACATCGAACTCTGGCAGTATCGCAATCCCGAACCCGAAGACAAACGCTCCCGGCCGTGCGACCTGGGCTACCCCCACATGGCCTTGCAAGTCCGCGACATCGAGGCCGAGTACCGGAGATTGAGCGACGCCGGCATGGAGTTCGTGCACGACTCACCGGTCGATTTCGGAACGTCATCGGCGGTGTACGGCAAAGACCCGTTCGGCAACATCATCGAAATCTACGAAATAAGGGACGAGAATATCGCGCAGCTGTAGTTACTCTCGGAATCGCGTCTATCGTCACGTCCACCCTGTGATAATCTGCGCGGTCCCGTCTCACAGCAAGAACAACCATGAGCGAACTCACCGGAAAGATCGCGGTCGTCACAGGCGCCAGCCGAGGCATTGGCAAGGGCATTGCACTCGCCTTGGGCGAAAAAGGCTGCACAGTCTACGTCACCGGGCGCACCACTGGGGACGGTGAGCGAACCATTGACACCACCGCCCGGTTGGTCACTGAAGCCGGCGGCGAAGGCCGCGCGATTCGCTGCGATCATGGCAACGACACCGAAATCGAGGCGTTGTTCAAGCAGATCGGCGAGGAAGCCGGGCACATCGACATTCTGGTGAACAACGTCTATAAGATCCCGACCCCGCCCGCCTGGGGCGGCGGCTACTGGGATCATCCGATTCAGATCTGGGACGATCAGGTCGGCATCGGTTTACGGGCCCATTACGTCGCCAGCTGGCATGCAGCTCAACTGATGTTCGAGAGTGACGGCGCAAAGATGCTGAACGTCTCCTCACCGGGCGGCCAGAGCTATCACTTTTCGTCCTCCTACGGCGCCGGCAAGGCTGGGTTGGACCGCTTGACCGCCGACATGGCTGTTGAGCTGAAACCCAAAGGTATCCCGGCCGTGGTCCTGTATCCCGGCTCGGTCTCCACGGAATTCATCCAGGACGCGGCCGAGGAACAGGGCATGGATCTGTCCCAGTCCCAGACACCGCTGTTCGTCGGTCGCTGCGCGGTCGCGCTGCTGTGTTCCGACGACCTGATGGCGCGCACCGGCACCATTCAATGGGTGGAAGATCTCGGCGACGAGTTCGATATTCTCGACGAGAACGGCAAACGTCCACCGGGATATGCCCAACGGGAAGCCTCGAGCGCCGGGTAAACTCCAATGTCCGAGTTCCCCACACCCAACTTCAGCACCGACCTGTCCGGCCAGGTGGCTCTTGTCACCGGCACAACGTCCGGTCTCGGCCGCCGGTTTGCCATCACCCTCGCCCGGTGTGGCGCGAAGGTCGCCCTCACCGGGCGGCGGGTCGAACGGCTGGAGGAACTCGAAGCCGAGATCACGGCCGACGGGGGCGAGTGCGTCTCGATCCGGCTGGACATGACCGACACGGACAACCTGATTTCGGTGGTCGAGGACGCGGAAAAAGCCCTGGGCACCGTGACCATTCTGGTGAACAACGCGGGCATCCCGGATGCGCAGCGCGCTCACAAGATGTCCATCGAGCTGATCGATGCAGTGTTCGATACCAACCTGCGCGGGCCGTACATTCTGTCCTGCGAGGTGGCACGCCGCCTGATCGCAGCCGAGTTGCCGGGGCGCATGGTGAACATCTCATCGGTGGGCGGATTCCACTATGCCGGCAACGGCGCAGCGCTCTACTCCATCACCAAATCCGGCATCGCGCGCATGACGGAATGCCTGGCGGTCGAATGGGCGCGGTTCAATA
>SMWF01000031.1 GCA_004357385.1 Gammaproteobacteria bacterium
CCGTATTGAACACCAGCAGGGGGTTCACGACGATCGTCGGGTGACCCAGCGATTGGGCATAGGGTTCGTTGAAATACAGGGGACAAAAGGACAGGGTCTGGGTGGTGAAGGCCGCATTGTCCCCGGCGCTCAGGGTTCGGCCCCAGTGATGCTCGAACACGCGTCCTTCGGTCATGTCCTCGTACTGATTGCCTTTGCGCAGCAGAACGGCTCGCTCTCGAAAATCGTCTTCGGCCATCAGAGCGATCTCGTAGCCATCAGTTGCGTTCCAATCATGAAGCTGAGTCTACAGCGTTGCGCGGAATGCCGTCGAAGTGCGCGCAGCACTGCCTGGGTTGCCTGAAGCAGGTAAGATCAGCTGATGGACAACTACTGCATCAAGCCCGAATACCAACACGGAACGATCGCCCATACTCTGGTCGAGGAAATCAGCAGTTACTGGAACGCGAGCCGCGTCAGCGCGTCGGGTTCGTATCAGTGGGATGTTTATCTTGCGGCCGCTGCGTACCTGTCGGAGCATCCGGGTACACGATTCGCAGACGTAGGGTGCGGCTATCCGACGAAGGTGCGGCACCTGATCCAGTCGGTGGCCGCTGAAATCAAGCTGTATGATCAGCCATCAATGGCCTCGGCAATCGCGAAGGACTTTCCGGAATTTTCGTTCGTACCGATGAATCTGGAGTGCCCGCCCGATCACGGGGATCGTTTCGGCTGCGTAGTGTGTGCGGACGTGATCGAACACCTCTTGAACCCGGATCCGCTTCTGAAATTCCTTCAGCAGGTGCTCGGTACCGGGGGATTGCTGTTTCTGTCGACTCCAGAGCGCGATGCCCTCAGAGGAGAAAATTGCGTCGCGAGCCCGAAGCGTGATCATGTCCGCGAGTGGAATTTCGGTGAGTTTCGCGCGTATCTGGAATCGCGTGGCCTTCAGGTGCTTGATCATTTGCGATTGCCGCCGAAGAAGCTCAACCGCCTGCAGAACCTGCTTCCGAAGGCGTTGCGAAGAGCTTTTCCAGCACAGTTCGGTAGCTGCCAAATTGCCGTCTGCCGCGTCTGATGGCCTCTGGCCAGCTTCCCTCTGGATGTTACCCAACGCACAATATCGGGAGAGGCTAAATTGTAGGCTCGCGTTTCCCACATTGGCATACCACATCCGGTGAGCGATCCACACCGCCCCGATACGTTGGGGCCGCCTGCGCAAAACCGATCGGAAATCGCCGAGCTGCAGTCCCGGCTGATCGCGAATGCGGCCCGACTGTTCTCCAGCACGACCATCGCGAGTCTCATTGGTATCGTGTCCTTCGTCCTGACCGCTCGTACGCTGGGCCCGACCGAGTTCGGCATGCTGGTACTGGTATTCACCTTTGCCAGCGCCGTGATCCGGCTGTGCGGCTTTCAGTCATGGCAGGCAATCATCAAGTTCGCCTCGGAACATCGGGAGGCGGGCGCGGCGGATCGCGTGGCGGCGATCTTTCGCTTCGGCTTTCTGCTCGATTTCGGCGCGTGCCTGATCGGGGCCGCAGTTGCCTATACCGGGTCAGCCGCCGCCGCCGAGCTGTTCGCATGGGATCCGAAAGTGGAAGCAGCGGCTCGACTGTATGCCATTGCCGTGTTGTTCAGTCTGACGGGGACCCCCACAGCCGCGCTGCGCCTGTACAACCGGTTCGATCTGATCGCCTGGCAGCAGGTTCTGGCGGCAGTGCTCAAGCTCGCGTTGGTCGTGCTCGTTATGATCTATGCGCCGACTTTCGAAGGCTTCGTATATGCGTGGATCGTTTCGCATATATTGACCCACCTGCTCCTGATCGGCCTTTCGCTGGGTACCTTGTACGCCAACAACTCGTTCGACCCCGCGATCCGGCGCGGCGCGCGCATGAAAGACGTCGTATCGGGCGCAGTGTGGCGCTTCGTCCTGATCACCAACGTAGATGGCATGGTGCGCACGGTGCGTGAACTGGATGCGCAAATCGTCGCGCTGATCGTCGACGAAGCGGCCGCCGGGCTGCTGCGCATCGCACGCCAGATTGCGACATTCGTAGGGCGGTTTGTCGACGCATTCTTCGTAGCCATCTACCCTGATCTCGCGCGCATCGCCAGCGAGAAGCGATGGCCCGTGTTCACGCGATTCGTGCGTCGCTCGGCAGTGCAGGTGGGCGTTTTCGCAAGCGTGTTCCTGCTTGCGTTCATTGCGATTGGCGAGCCCGCCTTGAGGTACCTGTTTGGTGCAGAATACGCGGATGCCTACGAAGCTACCTGCATCTTCATCGGCGCGATGGTGGTGTGGGGTTTCACGCAGCCGTTCTCACCGGGGTTGATGGCGCTCGGCGCCGTCGGTCGCATGCTGCTCAACCACGTCGTAGCGGCCGGATGCTACGTCGCCCTGTTGCTGGTACTCATTCCCCAGATGTCCTATGTCGGGGCGGCGTGGGCGATGGTGGGATTGTATTGCGTGTGGGGCGCGCTGACCCTGGTGACGTACACAGCCTGTGTTTCGAGGTCGATGGTGGCCGCGCGCTGATGTGCGGCTTGTTCGGTGTTGCCAGCGTCGCTCCGTTGGAGATCCCAGCGACATTGAGCGCGCTGCGCGCAGCCCGGGACACACTTATCCACCGGGGCCCGGACTCCCAGGGCGACTGGTTTGATGCGCACGTATACGTGGGTCACACGAGGCTCAGCATCCTCGATTTGTCGACGAGTGGCGCCCAGCCGATGCTGGCCGGTGGTGTCGCCATGGCCGCAAACGGTGAGATCTACAATTTTCGTCAGCTCCGTGACGAACTCGCGTCCGACTGCAGGTTTGTCAGTGGCAGCGACTCGGAAGTGCTGTTGCACGGTTACCGTGTGTGGGGCATCGACGGGTTGGTCGCGCGGATCGAAGGAATGTATGCGTTCGTCATCTACGATTCTAAAGCGGGCCGGGTGCATCTCGTGCGCGACCGTGTGGGCATCAAACCGCTCTACTATGCGCACCTTGATGGAACGCTGGTGTGGGCTTCAGAGCTCAAGGCGATCGAGGCGTATGCCGAGCCGCTCGATGTCGACTACACAGCCTTGTACGACTTTCTGACGTATCGGTACATACCGGCGCCGAAGAGCCTCTATCGGCAGGTCCGCAAGCTCGAGCCGGGTTGTCTGCTGAGCTTCGACTGCCGCTCCGGGCGGCTCGACCGTTCACGTTACTGGACCTTGCGTGCCGCGGAGTTGGAACTCGACAACGGTGATCCGACCGCGCGGATTCGTGCGCTGCTCGAAGAATCCGTTCGCTCACAGCAGGTGTCGGATGCGCCGCTTGGTTTTTTCCTAAGTGGCGGCATCGACTCCTCGACTGTTGTTGGAATGGCGGCTGCCGATCACTCGAACCCACACACGTTTTCCATTGGATTCGACGTGCCTGAACACAGCGAGCTGCATTACGCCTCGCTGGTCGCCAAGCATGCGAATACGCGGCATTCCAGCGCCACGCTCCACGAAACGGACGCCGTTGGCCTGGTCGCGTTCATGCGAAAGTGGTTCGACGAGCCGTATGCGGACACCTCGGCGCTGCCGACGTTTCTGGTCTCTCGGCTTGCGTCCCAGGCCGTGAAAGTCGTGCTCACCGGCGATGGCGGAGATGAACTGTTTGCCGGTTATGACTGGTACGCTGCGCATGCCAAGCGCGGCCAAGTTGCGGGCAGCGGATGGGTGCTTGGCGCCACGGGGCGCCTGAAGCGACGGGGCGGCATGGTGCGCCGCGCCGCGCGCGGGCTGGAGCGATACCTGTTTTTGTCTGGCCTGCCTTACTACACGCGCCTGTTGGGTGGGATGATCGCTAACGAAAAGACCGACTATCGGGAACGCTGGGAGGTCCCCGACGACTATGACGACTACTGGTACTTCCGCCAGCACTACCACACGGCCCTGCCTTTGCCGAAGCGCCTTCAGGTCCTGGATTTCCACACCTATCTTCCGGATGACGTCCTGACCAAGGTCGATCGGGTGAGCATGGCCAACTCGCTGGAGGCACGCGTCCCGTTTCTCGCCACGCCGCTGATCGAGGCGCTGTTCGCGCTGCCGGCGAGCTCGCTCGGTCGCGATAAGAGGCTCCTCCAGGAGGTTGCGAGGCCGCTGTTGCCGCCAGCGATACTCGATCGGCGCAAGCAGGGCTTCGGTGTACCTGCGGCGGTCTGGAACGACGGGGTGTTCGACCGAACTCGAACCCGTCAGGAGAATCTGCTGGCTCACCTGTATCCTGAGTTTATGACTTGAAGCTGATATACGCTGCGGGATCGAAAATACCTTCCAACACGGCGAACAGCGTGCACGTCATGCGCATGTGCGAGGCGCTCGCCGGCCATGGGCACGATGTCACGCTGCTGGCAAAGCAAGGCGATGCGGCGGTCGGGGACGTCTTCGGTCATTACGGCATCAGGGTGCGGTTCGGTATCGAAACCGTTCCGTTCGCGAATCGATCGGGACTACTTGGCTATCTGCGACGGCTCGACGGGCTCCTCGATGCGGATCTGATCATCGGGCGTTACCTCTACCCGCTGGTTCTGGCCCAGGTGCGTGGACGGCGCACCGTCTATGAAAGTCACGTGCTGCCGACCGGCCGCCAACGGTTGTTGGAACGATGGTACTTCTCACGACCCGGGGTGTTGCGGCACGTCGTGATCACCGAGGCGCTGAAGCGCCGGTACGATGCCACTGGGCTGCCAGAGCCGGTGGCAGGGCGGGTGGTGATTCCAGATGCAGCCGTGGACCCGGGCCCGTCAGCAGGAACTGGCGAGCAAGAAAACCTCGTCATCGGCTATGCCGGCGGATGGTACGCCGGCCGCGGGATCGAACTCATTGCCGACCTCGCGACGCGATTTCCTCAGCACCGGTTTCGAATCGCGGGTGGCGATGCGGCAGGCCTGGGACGGCTTGGCTTGCAGGTCACATCGAATATGTCCTGTGCGGGATATCTACCCCATGGTCAGGTGGCGGAGTTTCTGAAGCCTTGCGACATCCTGGTCGCTCCTTATCGATGTCGCGTTTCGGCCTACGGTGACGCCGGCGATATTTCGGAATTCTTTTCGCCGATGAAACTCTTCGAGTACATGGCGCTGGGCAAGGCGATCGTCTGCTCTGATCTTCCGGTGCTACACGAGATCCTGGACGAAACCACCGGCGTATTGGTGGATGCCGGCGACGTCGAGGCCTGGGTGCGCGCGCTAGAGCGGCTCGATGCAGACCGCGACGAGCTGCGCCGTCTGGGACACGCGGCGCGCGATCGGTTCGTCGCGCGGCACACCTGGGAGCAGCGGTCGCGGAGGTTGCTAGCCGGGCTGTAACCGCGATCGTCGCATCGGTGTCGCCGGTAGGCGGCGGCTACTCTATTCGCTGCACCCGGACCATGCGCGAACCGGTGCTCTTTTCGAGCAGAAAGGAGCCAAAGATAGCGCTGCTGATTCGTACCGCGTCCCCTGGTTGCAGCCGTAGCCTCTGAAGGCGACCATCGTGAACACCAGCAGGTACACGTCGATCAACTCGCTGACGCCTTAGCGGTAAGCGATGGCGATCTCGCGAGCGGCGCCTACGCCGCGGCTGAACAGCTCGAACGCGTTAATCCAGAGCATCCCCTGACCAATGCCGACGTGCAGCGGGGATATCGCGCGTAATCGGGTCAGAAGTCGACGAGCGATCACCGGGTTAGCGCGGAAACGTTGGCGGGCATGTCGGGAGTCTACCGGCGTGTACGCATCGGCACCATTTGAGGGCTTCAATTCGGAGCGGATGTGCGGGAGGATCTACCGATGAATCGGTTCTGGGTACCGCTTCTCTGCTGCCAGGCGCTGCTGTGGGGATGCACGAGCGCGCCTGCCGAACCGGCGTACGTCGAAGTCGCTTCGGGGCAACTGTTGGACGGCCAGGTGTTCTTCGGCGAGAAACCGCTGCCGCAGCTCGCCGAGGTCGACATCCTGGCGCTCGACGACGACATGCGGGAATTCCTCGCGCAGCATGTCCAGGAGCGTCGCAATGATTATCTGCAGCTGCACCAGCTGCTTTACGCGATGATCGATGAGGGGATTTTCGGTCTCGAATACGACGGCGCTACCCGCACCGCCCGGCAGACGTTTCATGCGCAGGCGGGCAATTGTCTTTCGTTTACCAACATGTTTGTGGCCATGGCCCGGGATGTCGGACTGAACGTCAGTTATCAGCAGGTTGCGATTCCGCCGGACTGGTCCCAATCGGGCGACACGTTTGTGCTCAACCGCCACATCAACGTCTACATCGACCTGGGAACCCGGGGAGGGCACGTGGTCGATTTCAACATCGATGACATGAAGGCGAACTACGATCGTACGGTTGTTTCCGACGCGCGCGCGCAAGCGCACTACTACAACAACATCGGCGTGGAAAAGATGCAGCAGCGCGACGGGCGTTCTGCGTTCCTGAATTTCAAACGCGGGATCGAAGCCGACCAGCGCTTCGCACCCTTGTGGACCAATCTCGGGACCCTGTACCGGCGTCATCAGGAGGTGGCGTTCGCCGAGGCGAGTTATCGGATGGCGTTGAAGATCGATGCCCGGGACATGCTGGCGATGAGCAATCTGTCCCGCCTGTACGAGCAGCAGGGCGACGCGGAACGGGCCGCATATTATCGGGAGCGGGTGACAGTGTACCGATTGCGCAATCCGTACTACCGCTACCACCTGGCCAAAGAGGCGTTCCAGAGCGCGGATTACAATACCTCGATCGAGCACCTTGAACGCGCCATTGGCAAAAAACCCGAAGAGGATTCGTTTTACTTTCTGTTGGGTCTGAACTATCTGCAGGAGGGAGATTCAAAACGCGCCCGCCGATATTTCGACAAGGCTGAATCCCTGGCTGCCGGCAAATCCCTCAAGCAGAACTACCGGAACAAGATCGATGAGTTGCTCTCGGGGCAGTCGTGACGTCGGGGTTGCGACATCAGTCGATGCGAAAGAAGCGCTCTTTGCGGTTGGAGCGGGTCGAACTGAAGAAGAACGAATTCAGCGCGCCACGGGTAATGATGATCTCATCGCCCTGCTTCAGCGGATACCGCTTGTAGCCCCTCTGTTGCCAGGTCTGGCCGTTGTCGAGGTGGATGACGAGGTTTCCGTAAACGGTCTTGTCGATGCTGGAAATGTGGGCCGAAATACTGTCCGCAGTCGTTCGCTGGCTCTCATGATGTTCAATTCCGAACCGATCGTCCGGGTCTGGTTGGGCCGTCTGCGTGGCGACTCGTGGCGGTGCGGGTTCGGGCTCGACGATTGGTGTGGATTGGACGCCGGTTGCTGGCGAGTTCGGGGTCTCGGCAACTGGAGCGGCCGCGGGCTGAGGCGGCGCCGGCGCTGGGCGGTCTTGCTGCTCGTCCGGCAGGCCGGCGGCAAGCTCGTCGTAGCACTGAATGCGCTCGGCTTGCGAGCTGAGTGCTGCACAGACGCGCAGCTGTGGTGTCAAGTCGGACGCGGCGGTGGGTACCGCCGCAAGCAAGGCGGCGGCGAACACGATCCGTCTCATAGTGCTGCCTCGTGGTTGGTAACCCATCGGGATCACAGCAGTTTGGGTCAAAGCTGAACAAAAAAAAGCCGGCAGGCGAACCTGCCGGCTCATCTATCAAACGTCAGCAGGCTATAGAACCATCTGGACTCGGAACCACCACTTCCGTCCGATCACGTCATAGGTGCCCGGATAGGTGTTGGCGTTGAACGCCGTGTGAGTCCGCGACGGCTCTTCGTCACCGATGTTGTCCACACCGAGGTAGGCAGTGAAGTTGCCGTAGACATAGGTACCAATGAGGTCGTGGTACAGGATGTCATCACCCTTGTAGGCGTCCGTCAGATTCTCCGGACGCCACAGGTCGGTGACCTCGTCGTAGTAGCGCATGGTCCAGCCGACGCTCCAGCTTTCGCCACCGACCGTTGCGTTGGTGTTCCAGCGCCACTCCGGGTACACCCGAGCGCCGCTGTCGGCCCCCGCGGTACCCACGAGATCCTGGCTCCCCGAGTTCGGGAAGGTCTGCTTGAACTCGTCGACGTAGGTGCCGGTGATGCCCAGATCCAGGGTGCTGATGAAGCCCCAGTCGACCTCGGTGCCGTAGGCGATGTCGAAGTCCAGACCGCTGGTTTCCAGTTTGCCGAGGTTGGCAAGGCTCACCTCGGCATCGTCCGGGAACAGGCCGGCGAAGACACCGGTGCCGTCCGAGTTACCCGCTATCCCGTCGTCGCCAAGGAAGAAGGAGCATGACTCCGCCGCAGACTGATCTGCAGCGCTCAGGCAGTTTAAGAGCAGGCCGTTGAAGTCCGGCAGACCGATCAGGTCGTCGATTTCAATGTCGAACCAGTCGAGGCTGATCTGCAGGCCTTGCGACCAGTCCCACCACTGTGGAGTCAAAACCACACCGAGGGTGAAGGTCTTGGACTCCTCGGGATCGAGGGACTCCGGCGCCGTCTGAACGTAGAACGACTGCCAGGCAAACCCGAGCTCGAAGTCATCACCGGGGATGCCGGCGGCCGCACAGTTGGTTGCGACGTTCGGTGACAGGCCGGCACGGTCGCCATAGAACTCACACGGGAACTCGACCACCGGGAACGTAGTGGCCTGGCCGCCCACCAGTTCGACGATGTTCGGCGCGCGGAAGCCCGTGGCGTAGCCACCCCGGAAACCGACCGAATCGTTGACTTGCCACTTAGCACCAATACGGTAGTTGGTATCGTCGTCAGCAGGAGTGTTGTAATTTGAGTACCGTATCGACAGTTCCAGATCCAAGGCTTGGGCATAAGCCATATCCGCCAGGATCGGAACCGCGAATTCTGCGTACAACTCGTCAACGTAGAAGCTGCCCTTCAGCGGATCGAGGGCACCGCCCGTCGTCAGGCCCTGGGCAGAGAACTCGTCGGGGCTGATCTCGGCGCTTTCGTCGCGATGCTCATACCCGGCCGCCCAGCCGATAGTGCCGGCAGGCATTTCCCAGGGCAGATCGCCGTTGAAGCTCAGGGTGTAGGAGCTCATCTGGTTGCGGTAGATGTCCTTCAGCGAGTTGGTCATCAGGTAGCCGATTTCCGCATCGCTCAATTCGCCCAGATCCGAGAACGGGTTCAGCGCGTTGCTGGCATCCGTTGCCGCCACGCAGGCCGGGTCGTCGGCACACAGGATCGGATCGACAATCGTCTGCCAGTTGTCGAAGTTGTGATAGAAGTTGGTTTCGTACGACTCGTCGTTCTCGGCCCAGATGTAGCTGAAGTCCCAGTTCACACCCATGAAGGTGCCGTCAAGACCCGCAACGAAGCGGTAGGTATCGACATCCTGCGAGAACAGCCGTCCGCCCGATTCCTCGAAGCGGCGATTGACCCGCACGCCTTCACCGGAGATGCCCCACGGGTTGTTCGGGGTGTCGCCAAACGGGTTGTGGGGGTTGTTGGCCGGGACCCAGTCGTTGTCTTGTATGCCATCTATGCGGGTCGGGTTGGAGAAAGGGCCGAGGTTGAACGATGCGTCGGGCGCCAGGCGCTGGTGCGAGGTCCGGTTGGTGTAGCTCAGCTCGGCGTGGGCGCGGACAACGCCGTCGGCGAAGTCGAACAGATCGTACTCACCCAGCGCGCTGATCTGGAACCGCTCGTTCGGCGTGATCAGCGCGTTCACCGGCGCGAAGTTGTACGAGTCGGTCAGCGGGTTGTATGGTTGAGGCACACCATTGGTGTCCACGCGCCAGCTCCCCTGGTCGGCGGGACCACCTGCAAGTTCGATCGCGTCGCGAACGGCCAGGTCGTCGAGGCGGAGGGTCTGGCGGTTCGAGGAACCGACCGACTGGGACGTGAACGAGCCGTCCGGGTTCTGCAGCGGATACAGCGCATTTTGCGCCCACGAGCGCTCGCCCTGCTTCATCTCACCTTGCTTGGAGTACTCGATACCCAGGGTCACACCGCCGCGATCGCTTGCGGCACCCATGACCAAGGAGAGGCTTTCATGCTTGGTATCCCAATCCTCTTCACCCCAGCTGGAATCACCGGTAATTTCAAAGCCTTCGAAGCGGGACTTCAGGATGATGTTGACCACGCCGCCCAGGGCGTCGGTGCCGTAGATCGAAGATGCACCGTCCTTGAGAACCTCGACGCGCTCGACCATCGACAGCGGTATCGCGTTCAGGTCGACGGCGCCGACTTCCAGCGGACCACCGATGAAGCTACCGACCGTGCGCCGGCCGTTGATCAGCACCAGCGTGCGCTTGGTGCCGAGGCCGCGCATGTCGACCATTTTTACACCATTGTTGCCGTTGTTGGTCGAGGTGCCGTACTGAAAGCCCGAGAAGGTCGGCGTCTTCATCAGGAACTCATCGATGCTGGTCGCACTCGATTTTGCGATGTCTTCGGCGGTGTATATGTCGACCGGAGCCGCATAGTCGAACCCGGAGCGCGCGATTCGTGACCCGGTTACGTACACTTCCTCGACAATGCCTTCCTGCGCCACGACCGGTGGTGCGAGGAAAGCCGCCAAGCAAGCGGCTGACAGCAACGTTGCTGCCCTCACTTTGTTGAACATTTGATATCCCCTAGTGTCGGTTATTCGATTGCCGGATTATCGAGTCCTGCCATTTACCGGCGGGAGTGTAACGTTTTGGAAACATTTTCCTCACTTTTTTTTCACTTTATTCGATGTTTTTCGGAATTTATGATCATTTATGGCCGTTTTGGCCGTTAATGATCATTACTGGATAGAATTTGTATCTCAATGGTGAGGAAGCGTAGTGAATACACCAACCGAGAACCGGGTTGGATAATCTGGTTCAATGCCCGCTGAACTGGTCCAGGACCCTCGGAATGGACGCAACTCGCTACTGTTCCCGACTCGCGTCCCACGAGCAGATGCCCGGAACGGCGGAGCCCGTGGATGTCTGGTTGCTGCTGGAATATCGCCCACCGTGGCGGGCGAAGGCTGTGTCCAACAACGACTTGGCAGTGGAGATTGCAAACTGGTTCAGCGGGCTGCCTGACCTGCTGGCGACCGAGGGGCTCAAGGCGCGTCTGCAATTCATTCGTCAACCGGAGCTCGAACCGACGCAGGTGCGTTTGCTGGTCGGCTGCGCGGACTCAGTGTTCGAGTTTCCCGCGGACGGATACCACGAATTGCTTCGGGTGGATGTCTTGGACGTCGTCGCCAACCCGAACGGCTATGCCAAGCGACGGGTCGACGAGCCGCGATATTTCGTCTGCACCAACGGCCAGCGGGATTTGTGCTGTGCCCGGTTCGGGCTGCCGCTCTACCACGCGCTTCGTGAGCGGTTCGGCGCGCGGGTGTGGCAGACGACGCACCTTGGCGGTCACCGCTTCGCGCCGAACGTACTGGTGCTTCCCCAGTCGACCCTTTATGGGCGCGTCACCGAGGCAGACCTGGACGATTTCCTGGAGGATACCGAAGCCGGGCTGCTGCATCTGCCGTTGCTGCGCGGTAGGCACGGCTACCCTCAGCCAGCCCAGGCGGCGGAGGCCTACCTGTTGGATCAGGTCGGCGGATCCTGGTCGCTGCGCGACGTTGCGGAGTCGAACAACGGGTGGCACGTATCCTTCACCTGCGGGTCCGAGACTGCGCGTCTGCGGGTTGAGCAGCCGGCGGAACCCGAGATGATTCTCAAGAGCTGTGCAGACGACCAGGCAAAGCCCGTGCGCGCCTATCAGGTCGAGAGCTGCAGCATTCGGACCTCGCTGCAGGACTAGTCCTTTACCTGTCGCGTTACGAACGCCTCGACCGCCGCGTTGAAGGCGTCGGCCGCTTCGATGTTTACGGCATGGCCTGCGTCCAGATCAACAATCTCGAGCGACGGCATGTGTGTTGCTGCGAAGTCGCGATGCGGCTGAAAGCGCCGCTCGTTGCGCCCACAGGCCAGCAGTGCGGGAACCGAATTTTCGAACACGCGATCGCGCACCGAGACCTGCGGGTTGGTATGCAACAGCGTATTGGCGAGGCCGCGGGGATCGATTTTTGCGGCATCTTCGACGAGCGGGCTCTTCACGGCGTCGGGCAAACGGCGGGCAAACCGCGGATGCACGGGTATGCGCTCGATTGCGTCCAGGCCATGCTCGATGATGTTCTGTGATGACTGCTCGGCGCTGGCCTGCCAGGTGGCGAGCTGCTCGGCGTCGGCGAACCCCGAGGTCGAGTTGGTGAAGACCTGCGCGATGATTCGCTCGGGGTGGGTGAGGGCGTAGCCAATCGTGAGGCCGGCGCCAAGGGAGTACCCGCAAATCAACCACCGCTCGACACCCAGGGCCGTACGGATCGCTTCGAAGGCGTCGATGTAACCGGCCGGCGTGTAAGGGTGTGCATCCTCCGGGCTCGGCGAGCGGCCATGGCCCCACAGTTCGACGACCACCGGCGTGCAGACGTGGCCCAGCGCTTCGAGATTCAGCAGCCATTGGGCGCGGCTCGACAGAAATCCATGCACCAGCAACATGGGTGGTCCAAGACCAGGATGGACCTCCCAGTACAGGTCCGTCATGGGTTCCTCATTGGAAAAAGTGCCGGCTTGCGCTCGGGGCGCGACGGGCCAATGCTAACGATTCCGCCGCGCAGGCGCAGCGCCTCCGCAATCGGACTTATCTTGGCCTTCGTCTTCGTGATGCGCTCAATCCCGCACGGTTCGCTGCCACCGACCTGGCGACCACTTGGACGCTCTATTGCGGCGCGGCGGCGTGCTAAACTCGACTGAATAACATGCGCGCGGAGGGGGAACCGATGGCGTACGACCTGGTCATCAAGAACGGCACCGTAATAGACGGTTCGGGCGCGCCCCGGATGCGCGCGGATGTGGCGGTGCGGGACGGTCGGATCGTGTCGATCGGACGCGTGGATGGCAAAGCGAAACGGACGATCGACGCCGCAGGGCATGTGGTCACGCCCGGATTTGTCGACGGCCACACGCACATGGACGCCCAGGTGTTCTGGGATCCGATCGGTTCGTGTTCGTGCTATCACGGGGTTACGACCGCGGTAATGGGCAACTGCGGTTTCACGCTGGCGCCGTGTAAGGCCGACGAGGCGGACTTCGTATTCCGTAATCTCGAGCGGGCGGAAGACATCTCACGGGAATCGATGCTGGCCGGCATCGATTGGTCGTGGGAGAGCTTCCCGGAGTTCCTCGATACCGTCGATGCGCTGCCCAAGGGCATCAACTACGCCGGTTACATCGGACATTCCGCCGTGCGCACGCACATCATGGGCGAGCGAGCCTTTACCGATGCCGCCACTGAGGATGATCTCGAGCGGATGTGCGATGTGGTGCAGGATGCGCTGCGCGCCGGCGCGATCGGGTTCTCGACGTCGCGCACCCCCAACCACGTCACCGCAGACGACCGACCCGTGGCCAGTCGCGTGGCGGAATGGTCTGAGGTTCGAGCGATCGTCAACGCCATGGGTGACGTCAACGCTGGGGTGTTCGAGATCGCCGGTGAGACGACGGGACGTGACCCGGAGCGGATTCGCGACTACCTCGACCGGCTCCGGGATCTCGCAGTGGAATCCAGAGTGCCGATGACCTTTGGCATGTTCAGCGTCCGCGCCGCACCGGACTTCTGGCGCCCGTACTTCGACCTGGCGGATGAAACGGCAAAAGCAGGTGGCCGGATGCACATCCAGAGTCACTCACGGGCACTGAACGTGCTGCTCTCGTTCGAGGCGCACATGCCGTTCGACAAATGGGATCTCTGGAAGGATATCCGCGCGCTTCCGCTGGAGGAGCAGAAAGCGAAGCTGCGCGACCCTGACGTCAAACGCGCGCTCGTGGAAATCGCCAGCGCGCCATACAGCGGCCCCCGGATCGTCGGCGCGGAAGCACGGCCCCCGGATTGGAACTGGGTGTTCCCGATGGACTCCATGGCAGACGAACCATGCAGCATGGCGGAACTCGCCCAGCAGCGGGGCATTCACCCGGCCGAACTGATGATCGATCTCGCGCTGGAACACGACTTCAAGATCTTCTTCCGCCAGCCAATCGCCAATGAAAATCAGGATCACGTGCTGGAGATGATGCGGCATCCGCGCTCGGTGGTGACTTTCTCGGATTCGGGTGCCCACGTGGCGCAGATCATGGACAGTTCGCTGCAGACCCATCTGCTCAGCCACTGGGTGCGGGACAAGCAGGAATTTTCGCTGGAACAAGCGGTACGCTTCATTACCTATGACACCGCGTCCGTGTGGGGGTTGCATGACCGCGGCCTGTTGCGCGAAGGGTTGGCGGCGGACATCGCGATCTTCGATCCGGATACCGTAGGCGCGCGAATGCCAGTGGTGGTCAATGATCTGCCAGCCGGCGCTATGCGTCTGAAGCAGACCGCCGATGGAATTCTCGCAACCGTCGTCAACGGTGAAGTGCTCCTGGAAGCCAACGAGCACACAGGCGCACAATCGGGGCAGCTGCTGCGTGGACCACTCTCACGCCAACGGACACGCTAACGGACCACGCGCACAGACGCGTTGAACCCTGGACGCCGGTGGTTGAGACGTTAGGGCGTGTACCAGATCGGCGCTGAATAGGCGCGCTCCTGCGTGGCGGTGGGCGCGCCGTCTGGAATCGGCACCCCGAACCTGAAAGCATCGTAGGTGGACCAGCGCGGCGTTGGAATTTCGATCACGCGGGTGTAGTAGAACGCGCGTTGATCCGGGTCGAAGGCCGGGTCGGTCCAGACGGTGCCGAGTTCCGCCGCGCCGATAGTGTTCGTCCAGGTGGCGTTGGCAGTATCCACGGTGTTGCCAACGGCAGCCAGCTTGCCGTTGCTGTCGATGGTTCGGTCCCCCGACCAGGCAACGTCATAAACCTGCTCGTGGGTCGAGTTGCCGTCGAGCCAGCCCTTGACGATCTGGATGCGGTCGAGATTGGCTCCAATCGGATCGCGCAGCGCGTACACCATGAATGACGGCGCCTTACCTTGCGGCGAACCTTCCGGCGAACCTTGCGGGGCTGCCGAGAGATCGCCACCCATGGGGACGCCCTTCGCATAGCCGGCGAAGGCCGGCTGGCGGCTGTTGATATCCTGTTCGGTGTACTCCCAGCCGCCGAAGAACCGCACCATCATGCGGCTGCCGGTGGTGGCATAGACCTCTTTGCGTGACATCGCGTCGAACAGGGCTTCGCGGGTGTTGTTCCGCGCCCAGACGGCGGCCAGGCCCGACGCGACCTGCTGCCAGCCCATGATCGTACCGTTCTCGTTGGTCATGAACGGATGGCTCATGCGCGTTGGCCCTGGCTCGGCCCCGGTGTGCTTACCGAAAAAATTGTCTTCCTGGGCGGTCGCCAGTGAGGTGTGGCTGTCGGTGGAACCGATCAGCCCGAATTTGTACGGGTTCGTGCCGAGTCGAGCCTCCAGCGCCAGGCCGCGCTTCAGCGCCTCACGCGCGTATTCGCCGGGCAGCATGTCGTCGGTTTTGACTTCGGAGACGTCCAGATTGCCGATGTCCCAGGTCTCGTAGTCGGCAAACTCATCGTTGGGCGACATGAACGGGTGGGCTTCGCCGTCGCCCTTGATCTGGGTTGCCTCGTAGAGCGGTTCCCATTTGGCGCGTTGCTGAGCGTAGTTCTCATCGAGCCGCTTGTTATCGTACTGCGCCCGAATCGGAAACATGATGCCGTTCGACAGGTTGCCGTTGTGGGCAATGGCGAGCACGTCGCCGCCGGTTCGGGCCTCGTAGTTGGCAAGCCACTTCCACAGCTCGCGAGGATTCTCGCTGCCTAGCGGTGGGTAGGTGGTGAAAGGCACCATCTGGCCGGCTTTGTCGCCATCGTCGCGGTAAATCACCACCCGGTGCATGTTGGCGCCGCGCACCAGCGACGTCCATTCGTAGCCGATTAACGCGGTGAAGTGTCCCGGATCGTTATAGCGTTCGGCGGCCGCTACCGTATGCGCCCAGGCGCTCTTGTAGGGCGCGGAATCCGGCGCGTAGATAAGCCCCTCTGGAAATTTCTGTTGGGAAAACAGGCCGATCAGTTCGATCGCCACGCCGACTCCTTCGCCTCTCTGGATACGGTCGTACCAGTCGCGCCCGGTGGGATCGGAGAGGATGTGCGGGGCACCCGCGAGCAGATCGGGGAACATGCCCATGTTGTCTGAGTGGTCGGCGATCACCAGCCAATCGAGAGGTCGGGAAAGGCGCGCCGGCGTGCCGTTCGAGGAGACCACCTCCTCGCCACGGGCAAATCGATACGCGTCATCCAGGCCGAGCCGATTGCCGAATGCGCCTGCGTCCATCGAGAGGTCGGTGTGCAGGTGGCTATCGCCCCATAACGGAAAAGTTGGGAAACTTCGGCCGGCGTAAGGGGAATACGACCTGCCGGTGTAGGCGTCTGAGAGTACCGCCGCGGCGTCGGAGGGTGGTGGAACCTGGGCCAGCGCCACGACTGACGACGCTGTCAACATCAAGGCCAGTGGCACTTGAATGAATGCTCGGTCCATGAGAATTTTTTCTCCCTTCGTGTGCCCGGAGCATAGCAGACGAGCCATGTTCAGCGCGGCGAGGCAATCTCTTCGTGGATCTGCAGCAAGCCGCTGACCGTTTCGGGAGGACGACGGCCGAAACCGCATTCGGTAGCAGAAGTGGTCCCTGGATTTTGAACAACGACGTAAGGTGTGGTCGATGAGCCTGAGGAGGCAATCGACATGGCGAAGAGGAAACAGTATTCAGCTGAGTTCAAAGCGAAGGTCGCG
>SMWF01000032.1 GCA_004357385.1 Gammaproteobacteria bacterium
CGAGCGCCCACAATTATTCAACAATCTTGACCACCACCCCGGCGCCCACGGTGCGGCCCCCTTCGCGGATCGCAAAGCGCTGTCCCTCTTCCATGGCAATCGGCGAGATCAACGTCACCGTGACGTTCACGTTGTCCCCCGGCATCACCATCTCGACGTCCGTCGGTAACTCCACTGAGCCCGTCACATCCGTCGTCTGAAAGTAAAACTGCGGCCGATAGCCCTTGAAGAACGGCGTATGACGCCCCCCCTCATCTTTCGACATCACATACACTTCCGCCTCGAAGTTGGTGTGCGGCGTAATGCTCCCAGGCAACGCCAATACCTGGCCCCGCTCAACCTCCTCGCGCTTCGTGCCCCGCAACAACACGCCCACGTTCTCTCCCGCACGCCCCTCATCCAATAGCTTGCGGAACATCTCAACACCCGTGCAGGTCGTGCGCTGGGTGTCGCGAAGTCCCACAATCTCAATCTCGTCGCCAACCTTGACCACCCCCCGGTCAACTCGACCCGTCACCACCGTGCCCCGTCCCGAAATCGAGAACACATCCTCGATCGCCATCAAAAATGGCTTGTCGACCTCCCGCTTCGGCTCCGGTATGTACGAATCCAGCGCCTCCAACAACTTCTCCACGCTCTGCGTGCCCATCTCCGACTCGTCACCTTCCAGCGCCTTCAACGCACTGCCAATAATGACCGGCGTGTCATCACCCGGAAACTCGTACTGATCCAGCAACTCGCGAACTTCCATCTCAACAAGCTCCAACAGCTCGTCGTCATCCACCATGTCCGCCTTGTTCATGTACACCACAATCTTCGGTACACCCACCTGACGCGACAGAATAATGTGCTCCCGCGTCTGCGGCATCGGCCCGTCCGCCGCCGAAACCACCAGAATCGCCCCGTCCATCTGCGCCGCACCCGTGATCATGTTCTTCACATAATCCGCATGACCCGGACAGTCCACATGCGCGTAATGACGGTTCGCACTCTCATACTCAACGTGTGACGTCGCAATCGTGATCCCTCGTGCCTTCTCCTCCGGCGCATTGTCAATCTGGTCAAACTCCTTGACCTCCCCCCCTTGCGCCGCCGCACACACCTTCGTCAACGCCGCCGTCAACGTCGTCTTACCATGGTCAACATGTCCAATCGTCCCCACATTTACATGCGGCTTCGTTCGCTCAAATCTCTCTTTGGCCATCCCTCGCGTTCCTTACAAGTCGAAAAACAACGTCTGAAGCGGCGCGTCTGCGCTACGCCCGTTTTGCAACGCCTTCGGCGATGTTGTCGGGAACTTCCCGGTATTTGGAAAATTCCATGGTGTAGTTGGCCCGGCCCTGGGAAGCGGAGCGCAGGTCCGTGGCGTAGCCGAACATCTCCGCCAGGGGTACGTCGGCGCGCACAATCTTACCCGCCGGGTTCTCGTCCATGCCTTCGATGATGCCGCGGCGCCGGTTCAGGTCGCCAACCACATCCCCCATGTACTGCTCGGGCGTGATCACCTCAACGGCCATGATCGGCTCCAGCAGCACAGGGTCTGCCTTAAGCGCGCCGTCGCGCATCGCCATGGATCCCGCGATTTTGAATGACATCTCCGAAGAGTCGACCTCGTGGAACGAGCCGTCGTACAGCGTCGCCCTGACGTTTATCAACGGATACCCCGCGATTACGCCGTTCTGCATCTGTTCCTGAATACCTTTGTTGACCGCTGGAATGTACTCCCTGGGCACGGCACCGCCGACAATCTCATCGACGAATTCGTATATAGCGCCCTCAGGATCATGGAACGGTTCGAGCTTCAGCCAAACGTGTCCGTACTGGCCACGACCACCGGTCTGGCGAACAAATTTCCCTTCCACGTCGACCCGCTTTCGAATCGTCTCGCGGTAGGCGACCTGGGGTTTGCCAATGTTCGCCTCGACACCGAACTCACGCTTCATCCGATCGACGATGATGTCGAGATGCAACTCGCCCATACCAGAGATTATCGTCTGGCCGGACTCCTCGTCGGTTGCGACCCGAAACGACGGATCTTCCTGGGCAAGCTTACCGAGCGCAACGCCCATCTTTTCCTGATCCGGAACCGACTTCGGCTCCACCGCGACCGAAATGACCGGCTCCGGGAAATCCATCCGTTCCAGGGTGATGATGTCCTGCTGAGCACAAAGGGTATCCCCCGTGGTCACGTCCTTGAGGCCGATCGCCGCGGCGATATCGCCGGCCCGCACTTCCTTGATCTCGTTACGCTCGTTCGAGTGCATCTGCACCATCCGACCGATCCGCTCCCGCTTACGCTTACCGGGGTTGTACACCTGGTCCCCTGAGTTGAGCACCCCCGAGTACACGCGAAAGAACGTCAGGGTACCGACAAACGGGTCGGTCGCGATCTTGAACGCAAGCGCAGCAAAGGGGGCGTCATCATCGGCGGGCCGGGTCGCGGGGGTCTCTTCGTCTTCGAGGACGCCTTCGATTGGCTTCACCTCGGTCGGCGCCGGTAGATAGTCGATAACCGCGTCGAGCATCGCCTGGACACCTTTGTTCTTGAACGCCGAGCCGCACAGCGCCGGAACGATTTCGTTCTCCAGCGTGCGAATCCGCAAACCCTCCCTGATTTCCGCCTCGTCGAGTTCTATACCCTCGAGATACTTCTCCATCAACTCTTCGTTGGCTTCCGCCGCCGCTTCGACCGCATGCTCGCGCCATTTCTTGGCTTCGGCCACCAGTTCGTCCGGAATTTCCTGTGCTTCGAAGGTCATGCCCTGGTCATCTTCGTTCCAGATGATCGCTTTCATCCGAATCAGATCGATTACACCCTTGAAGTGTTCTTCGGCGCCGAGGGCCAGTTGCACCGGCACCGGATTCGAGCCGAGCCGGTCTCTGATCTGGTCGACCACCCGCAGGAAATCCGCACCGGCACGGTCCATTTTGTTGATGAACACGATTCGCGGGACTCCGTAGCGATTAGCCTGCCGCCAGACGGTTTCCGACTGCGGTTCAACGCCAGACGTTGCACAGAAGACCACTATTGCACCATCGAGCACACGCAACGACCGCTCGACTTCAATGGTGAAGTCGACGTGTCCCGGGGTGTCGATGATGTTGACGCGGTGCTCTTCGTACTGCTTTTCCATGCCGCTCCAGAAGCAGGTCGTGGCCGCTGAGGTGATGGTGATGCCGCGTTCCTGCTCCAGCTCCATCCAGTCCATGGTGGCCGCGCCGTCGTGTACCTCACCAAGCTTGTGGGAAAGACCCGTGTAGAAAAGTATCCGCTCCGTGGTCGTGGTCTTACCGGCATCCACATGCGCCACGATGCCGATATTGCGGTAGCGCCCGATGGGGGTGTTGCGAGGCATGGTGTTGTTCCTTTGCTTTAAGCGCCGGGATCGCCAGCGCCAGTCAACAGTTGAGACGACGCTAGAAGCGGTAGTGGGAATAGGCTTTGTTGGCCTCCGCCATCCGGTGCGTGTCTTCGCGCTTCTTGAACGCGGTGCCGCGTCCTTCCGCTGCATCCATCAGCTCCCCGGCAAGCCGCGCCGCCATGGACTTTTCGCCTCGAGCACGGGCGCTGTCCACGAGCCAACGCATCGCCAACGCCTGGCGGCGGGATGCGCGCACTTCAACGGGTACCTGATAGGTCGCCCCACCCACGCGACGAGATTTCACCTCGACGAACGGGGCGACCGCATCCAGTGCCTTCTCGAAGGTCTCGATCGGATCACCCGAGCGTTCCTGAATTCGGTCCAACGCGCCGTACACGATGTGCTCGGCCACGGATTTTTTCCCGCTGATCATGATGTGGTTGATGAACTTGGCGAGGGTCTGATTGTGAAATTTCGGATCCGGAAGGATCTGTCGCTTCGTAACGATTCGTCGTCTTGGCATTATCTGCTCCTCTCTTCAGGATGGCCCGGTACCATCGACCGGCCTTACTTGGAGTTGGAATTGAGCAGCCGGGCGGCTGCGTTGAGTTACTTGGGTCGCTTGGTTCCGTACTTGGAGCGGCCCTGCTTACGATCCGATACGCCGGAGGTATCCAGCGTGCCGCGAATGGTGTGATAGCGAACGCCGGGCAAATCTTTGACACGGCCGCCGCGGATCAGCACCACGGAGTGCTCCTGGAGATTGTGTCCCTCACCGCCGATGTACGAGGTTACTTCGTAGCCGTTGGTCAAGCGCACGCGGCATACCTTGCGCAGCGCCGAGTTCGGCTTTTTCGGCGTCGTAGTGTAGACGCGCGTGCAAACGCCGCGCTTCTGCGGACTGGCCTGCAACGCAGGAACCTGGTTCTTCTCGACCTTGCGCTTGCGCGGCTTGCGCACCAGCTGGCTGATGGTCGCCATTCGATATCTCCGTCAACGTTCGGCGCCTTCACCTTGCCAGGACAGGCCAGCGTACACCGACCTTTGGCAAGAACTCCGGGCGCCCATGCAAACCGGGGGCACACGTGCCCCCGACGAAAGGTGCGCGATTGTAATCGCAGCGCGCCCTCGCTGCAAGGCTCGCCGAAGGCCCACCGAACGGCATGCCGTACCGCTTTCAGGAGGCCGGAAAGTTGCGGAGAATCTGCGTCACGATATCGTCAAGCAAGCGAGTTGCGTTGTACTGATCCGCGCCGGTGATGTCTTTGCGGGCATAACCGACCCACACGGGCGCCTTGGTGCTCGCGTCAAAAACCTCGATCCGCAGTTGGCCCGGCGCGTATGAAACCGCAGCGCCCGGTCTGAACACGGGCCCGCGCCAATACCACCGGCCACGATACTCCGGTGGATAAGACGTCTCGACAAGTTGTCCGCCCATGTCGCCAATGGTGAACGACAGGACGAAATCCGCCTCGCGACGATCTTCAACAAAGCGGTAGCCTTTGCGCGTCAGGATGTCGCGGGTGGCGGACATGATCGGCTGCGAGCGGTATTCGATCAGCAGGTCGTTTTCGGGCGCGATCAGTGGAAAGTCGGAAATCCAGGAGAATTTCTCAAACGCGCTGAAATTCGCGTTCGGGTCCGAGTCATATTGTACTTTGACCGTGGCACAACCGGCACAAATCACGACCAGCGTCGCCGCAATCCATCGGCACATCCGCTTGCTCCCAGCAGTTGGTTGTCTCGAACCCGAGCGGAGTGTAGCGGAAACCAAACGAACCCGTCAGCGTGAAAGGTCGGTGAACAGCCCGCGGTACCGTTCATCATCAGGGTAGAGTTCGGCCAGGTGCTGCGCGGCCCGGCGGGCGTCCTCGGGCCGACCGAGGTCGCGTTGCATCGTGGCGATCGCGAACAACATTTCAGGGTGGTCGGGAAAGGTCTCCAGGCCTTCGCGCAGCACCTCGATCGCGGCGTGCGAATGCTGTGTGTCGTTCAGGGCCAGCGCCCATGCGTATCGATACCGCGGCACCTCAGGTGCAGCAGACGTGGCGGCTTCGAGCTGCGCCACCGCTGCATCAGGTTGTCCGGAACGAACCAGCGCCAGTCCGTAAGCAAACGCGAGTTCGGCGCTGCCAGGAACCAGCGCGCGTCCTTCCTCGAGCAATTGGTTCGCTTCGCGCTCACGGCCCGAAGAGCGCAACAGATCCGCGAGGTTCACGCGCGCCGGAATCCAACGCGGTTGACGCTTGAGCGCCGCACGATAGGCACGTTCGGCAGCCTCCACCTCACCCCGCGCCAGTTCGACAATGGCAATGTTGGTAAGCGCCGCCGGACGATCCGCGTGCAGGCGTTGCGACTGCAGATATTCTTCCAGACCGGCTTCTATCCGGTGGCGCGTTTCCAACCTCAGCGGTTCTCGCAATAGCCCTGCAGCCGCCCTGGCCGCATCGATGCGCACGGCGCGAAGCGGGTCGTCCAGCAGCCGGAGCAGTGCCGCGCGCCTGACGGTCGGCTCGAGGCGCTCGATACTCGCCAGCGCGCCCAGACGAACCAAGGGCGCTGGATCGCGCAACCCCGCTCGGATCGCATCGCTGGAGTAACCGCGGCGGTAGGCCCCAAACTCCGCCAACAGCGTCGCTCGTAGCAGGTCGGACTGATCGGGGTCCTGGGCCAGTTGCGCGGCCAGGGGTTCGACGTCCAACCGCCGCAACCGCACCTGGCTCAGGACGTTCGCCCAATCAGGGGCGGCTCGACTCTCGATTCCCCATTCTCGAATCTGCTCCGCAAGCACCGTGGCGGAGCGATTCGCGTGACAACCACTACAGGCGTTTGGAACACCAAGCGCCTCGGTGAGATCGGGACGCGGCACCCGAAAGCTGTGATCGTGCCGTACATCCACGCCCATGTACGTTCGTCCGGGCATGTGACAGCTCACGCAACGCGCGCCGTCACTGCCGGGCTCATGGTCATGGTGTGACGCGTCGTCGTAGCTTCGTCGGGCGAGGCTCGGAAAACGCGGATTCCCGGCGGCCGAGTGGCACTGCACGCAAACTGCGTTACCTTCGAGGCGCAACGCGGCGCGATGCGGGTCGTGACAGTCCGTGCAACGTACGCCCCGGCGATACATCCTGCTCTGAAGAAATGATCCGTAGACGTAGACTTCATCCAGGATCTGGCCGTCTGCATGGTACAGCGGCGCCTGCAGAAACGCCGGTCGATAGAAATCCAGAAACTCATCGCCCGCACGGAAACCCTCCGCGAGTTGGCTGCGCCGCGAGTGGCATGGCGCGCACACCTCGACCTGCGATACCGCCGCATCAAGCACTGGCCCGTAGCTCTGCTGTGGCTGCTGGGCGTGGATCGAACCTGGTCCATGGCACGCCTCGCACCCGACGCTCAACTCGATGAAGTCGCTCTGGTACACATCATCCTCGGCGCGAAAACCCTTCGTCACCCCAATTGAATGGCAGTCTGCACAGTTAGAGTTCCAGTTGTACGCCAGCCCTGTCCAATGCAGTGGATCATCGGGCGCCACCAGGTCTTCCGGGTTGAGATGAAACCAGCGCTGTCCGCCAGTCGCAGCGTCGCGGGTATCCCAGGCAACCGACAGCGCCTGCAGGCGCCCTCCCGGCAAACTCAGCAGATACTGCTGGAGCGGTTCGACGCCGAACGTGTATTGCACGGCAAGCGATTCGACCCCAGCGCTGGTTTCAGTGGTGACGATGTAGCCGCCGTCGGACGTGGAAAATCCGGTGTTCTGGCCGTGCACCGAGAAATTTGCATCTGCGAAATCGCCAAGTACCCGCGTGTTCGAGGCCTCTGCCATCGCCAGTGCATGGTGGGAGCTTGCCCAGAGCCGGTACTGCGACTCATGGCAACCCTCACACGCCACGCTGCCTAGATAGGTCGCCCGCGTCGTGGCGCGCATCGGCTCGTCTGATCGGTCCGCGCCGCTATCACAGCCCACCAGCCCAACCAGTCCAATCATCAGGAGGCTCGCAACGCGCCGCTCGATTGATGCACCGTTCAGAATTGTTCGCTACTGTTTCGCACGACCGCTCAATGTACACGGGGATCCCGCATGGAACACGCATTTGATCACTGGCCCATCGTCAAGCTGCTGGGCAAGCAACGCTATCTGTTGGGTTCCCTGCTGGGTTTGCTGCTGGTGTTCCCGATGGTGACGAATCAGCAATTTCAGCGGCCCATCCTCAACGCGATATTGACGCTCATCATCATCACCGGTCCGCTATCGCTGGCCGCACGCCGCGACCAGTTTCTGATCGCAATGGTCCTCGCATTGATCATGTGGATACCCGGATGGATCGACTTTCTCATTGAAGGGACGCTGTCGGGATGGATCACCTCCTTTGGCGCCGCCGCGTTTTTCGGTTACCTCGGCGTGCTGCTGTTCAGATGCCACCTGATCGATGTCAGCTCCGTGACCAACACCACGATCCTCGCGGCCATCAACGCGTACCTGTGCATCGGTCTGATGTTCGCGTTCATGTACGCAAACGTTGCGTTGGCGTTTCCGGGGGCTTTTTCAGGCACCTTCATGGATGAGCCGATCCGCCAGCAGATGGAAGGCTTCATCTACTACAGCTTTGTCACCATGACCACCTTGGGTTACGGCGATATCACCCCCAACACGATATTCGCCGGCACGCTGGCATATGCCCAGGCGATCGTGGGACAACTCTACGTGGCATTGACCATCGCCCGCATCGTCGGAATCCAGGTCTCCCAGCAACGGTGATGCACGCAAAAAACCCCATCCCGCGGCGCGGGGTGGGGTTTTTACTTTTTTGCAGACAGTTACGCGGGCCGGACGCTAGCTCTCGGTCGAGCTGAGCGCTTCGGACAACGCCGCTTCGATCTCGTCAGCGGTAGCGCCCTGCTCCTTCGAAGCACGCGCAGCGATTTCCTCTTCGCGCCGACGCTTGCGGTCGCTGTGATAGGTAAGCCCGGTCCCTGCCGGAATCAGGCGACCCACCACGACGTTCTCCTTGAGGCCCCGCAGATAGTCTCGCTTACCGGTAACTGCCGCTTCGGTCAGCACACGGGTGGTTTCCTGGAACGAAGCCGCCGAAAGGAACGATTCCGTTGCCAGGGACGCCTTGGTGATGCCCAGTAACAGCCGTTCGTACTTCGCAAGATCCTTGCCCTCCGCCAGCAGCCGTTCGTTTTCTTCGAGCACCGCAACGTGCTCGACCTGCTCGCCGCGAATAAAGCGCGAATCGCCGGGTTGGGTGATCTCAGCTTTACGCAACATCTGTCGGACGATCACCTCGATGTGCTTGTCGTTGATCGTCACACCCTGCAGGCGATAAACCTCCTGGATTTCGTTGACGATGTAACGCGCCAGTTCGTGCACACCCTTGAGGCGAACGATGTCATGCGGCGATGGCGCTCCTTCAGACACGGTTTCACCGCGCTCAACCGATTCGCCTTCGAACACCGAAATGATTCGCCACTTGGGAATAAGCGTCTCGATTGGATCACCATCCGGCGGGGTAATCACCAGCCGCCGTTTACCCTTGGTCTCCTTGCCGAAGCTGACGGTTCCGCTGGCTTCCGCGAGGATCGCCGGCTCTTTTGGCTTGCGCGCCTCGAACAAGTCCGCCACCCGCGGCAGACCGCCGGTGATGTCGCGGGTCTTGGAACCCTCCTGCGGGATCCGCGCGATGACGTCCCCGACGCCCACTGTGTCGTTGTCCTCCAGGTTGAGAATCGCGTTGTTCGGCAGAAAGTAGTGCGCGGGCACATCGGTTCCAGCCAGATGCACCTCCTTGCCATTGGCGTCCACCAGGCTCACGGCAGGCCGCATGTCTTTACCGGCACTCGGCCGATCCTTCGGATCCAGCACCGTGATGTTGGTCAGTCCTGTCAACTCGTCAGTCTGACGATTAATCGACAGTCCTTCTTCCATATGCTGAAAGACGACCTTCCCTTCGACCTCGGTGACGATCGGGTGGGTATGCGGATCCCACTGTGCAATCATCTGACCCGGATCCACGTTTTCGCCCTCGCTGACGGATATCACCGCGCCGTAGGGCAGTTTGTAACGCTCACGCTCGCGGCCATGCTCATCAGCGATGGCGATCTCACCCGACCGCGAAACCGCGACCAGCTGGCCAGTTTCCCGCTGCACCGTCTTCAGGTTGTGCAGGCGGACGGTACCGCCATGCTTGACCTGAATATTGTCAATGGCAGTCGCACGCGACGCGGCACCCCCGATGTGGAATGTGCGCATGGTCAGCTGAGTGCCGGGTTCGCCAATCGACTGTGCCGCGATGACGCCCACCGCTTCACCGACGTTCACCTCATGACCACGTGCCAGGTCACGGCCATAGCATTTAATGCATACGCCGTATCGGGTTTCGCAGGTGATCGGCGAACGAACGACGAGTTCGTCGATGCCGAGGTTTTCAAGGTGCTCGACCCATGCCTCATCGAGCATCGTGCCCGCTTCGACCAGCACGGTTTTGCCATCACCGTCGTATACCTCTTCAGCAACTGTGCGTCCAAGTACCCGAGCGGACAGCGCCTCCACGACATCACCACCTTCGATCAGCGCGTTGATGCTGAGACCGCGACGCGTCCCACAGTCGAGGCTGGTCACCACCAGGTCCTGCGCAACGTCGACCAGGCGACGCGTCAGATACCCCGAGTTGGCCGTCTTCAGCGCCGTGTCGGCGAGGCCTTTGCGCGCGCCGTGCGTAGAGATGAAGTACTCGTTCACCGACAACCCCTCACGGAAGTTGGCAGTAATCGGCGTCTCGATGATGCTGCCGTCGGGTTTGGTCATGAGGCCCCGCATCCCGGCCAGCTGGCGGATCTGGGCGGGGGAACCCCGGGCCCCTGAATCCGAGTATATGAAGACCGAGTTGAACGAATCCTGCTCCTCCGGCTCGCCGTCGCGGTTTATCACGGTCTCCCTGGAGATTCCATCCATCATGGAGCGCGCAACGAGGTCGTTGGCCCGTGACCAGATATCGACCACCTTATTGTACTTCTCACCCTGGGTGACAAGCCCCGATGCATATTGCGCTTCGATCTCGCTCACCTCTGCTTCGGCATCGGCGATGATGCTGGCTTTCTCCGCGGGAATGACAAAGTCTTCCACGCCGATCGAGGCCCCCGATGATGTCGAGTGGGCGAACCCCATGTACATCAATTGATCGGCAAATATGACCGTCTCTTTCAACCCGACGTCGCGATAGCACGCATTGACCAGATCGACGATAGAACGCTTGTCCATCGGCCGATTGACCATTTTGAATGCAAGTTCCTTCGGCACGATCTCATACAGCAGTGCCCGACCGACCGTGGTTTCGGTGAGGTTGCGCACCATCCGCCGGTTGCCGTTCTCGTCTTCGACCAGTTCGTCGATTCGGACTTTGACGCGTGCATGAATATTGACGTTGCCTGAACGGTAGGCACGGTCTACTTCCAGCACATCGGCAAACGCCATTCCTTCCCCAGGCACGTTGATCATTTCTCGAGTCATGTAGTACAGACCCAGCACGACGTCTTGCGACGGCACAATGATCGGCTCGCCGCTGGCGGGCGACAGGATGTTGTTGGTGGACATCATCAACGCGCGCGACTCGAGCTGAGCTTCCAGCGTAAGCGGCACGTGGACCGCCATCTGGTCGCCGTCGAAGTCCGCGTTGTATGCGACGCAAACCAGCGGATGCAGCTGAATTGCCTTGCCTTCGATGAGCACCGGCTCGAATGCCTGGATGCCCAGGCGGTGCAGCGTAGGCGCCCGGTTCAACAGCACCGGATGCTCGCGAATGACTTCGGCGAGAATATCCCATACCTCGGGCGTTTCGCGTTCGACCATCTTCTTGGCCGCCTTGATGGTGGTCGCAAGACCTCGGCCTTCGAGCTTTCCGAAGATGAACGGTTTGAACAGCTCCAGCGCCATCTTCTTGGGCAACCCACACTGGTGCAGCCGCAACGTCGGACCCACCACGATGACCGAGCGCCCCGAATAGTCGACCCGCTTACCCAGCAGGTTCTGACGGAACCGTCCCTGTTTGCCTTTGATCATGTCGGCAAGCGATTTCAGCGGTCGTCTGTTCGACCCCGTGATCGCCCTGCCACGACGCCCGTTGTCGAGCAGCGCATCAACCGACTCCTGCAGCATCCGCTTTTCGTTGCGGACGATGATGTCGGGAGCGTTCAGGTCCAGCAGGCGCTTGAGGCGATTGTTCCTGTTGATCACCCGCCGATAGAGGTCGTTCAGATCCGACGTCGCAAAACGGCCGCCATCAAGCGGGACCAGCGGCCGCAGATCCGGGGGCAACACCGGTAGAACGGTCATGACCATCCATTCCGGGACGTTGCCGGAACTGAGGAACGCCTCCATCAGCTTGAGGCGCTTGGAGAACTTCTTGATCTTCGTCTCTGAATTGGTCGCTGGAATCTCTTCGCGCAGCGACGCGATCTCTTCGGTGAGATCGAGCGACTTGAGCAAATCCTGGATCGCCTCGGCACCCATCTTTGCGACAAACTCGTCACCGAATTCCTCGAGCTTCTGGTAGTACTCTTCATCGGTCAGCAACTGACCCTCTTCGAGGTCCGTCAAACCGGGTTCGATCACCACGTAGGATTCGAAGTACAACACGCGCTCGATGTCGCGCAGCGTCATGTCCAGCAACAGGCCGATTCGCGACGGCAACGACTTGAGGAACCAGATGTGAGCCACCGGGCTGGCCAGCTCGATATGGCCCATACGTTCGCGGCGCACCTTGGTCAGGGTCACCTCGACACCACACTTCTCGCAGATCACGCCGCGGTGTTTCAAGCGCTTGTACTTACCGCACAGGCACTCGTAGTCTTTGTTGGGCCCGAAGATCCGGGCGCAGAACAACCCGTCGCGCTCCGGCTTGAAGGTCCGGTAGTTGATGGTTTCCGGCTTCTTCACTTCGCCAAACGACCACGACCGGATCAGATCCGGAGACGCCAGCCCGATGCGCAGCGAGTCAAAATCGTCTACGCCGTTCTGGGCCTTGAGTAGGTTGAGCAGGTCTTTCAAAGTCTCTCCTCCCTCTGGGAATTGAACGCTTGTTTCGGCATCACTCGCTTTCCAGCTCCATGTCGATGCCTAAGGAGCGGACCTCCTTCAACAGCACGTTGAAGGATTCTGGCATCCCCGGGTCCATCTCGAAGTTTCCGTCGACGATGTTTTTGTACATCTTGGTCCGACCGGTCGTGTCGTCCGACTTGACCGTCAACATCTCCTGCAGCGTGTACGCTGCGCCGTATGCTTCGAGGGCCCACACTTCCATCTCACCGAAGCGTTGGCCACCAAACTGCGCCTTGCCGCCCAACGGTTGCTGCGTGACCAGGCTGTAGGATCCCGTCGAACGAGCGTGCATCTTGTCGTCAACCAGGTGATTGAGCTTCATCATGTACATGTAACCCAGGGTGACCGGTCGATCGAACTGGTCGCCGGTGCGTCCGTCGAAGAGAATCTCCTGGCCGTGTAAGGGCAGTTCCGCCAGCTCCAACATCATTTTGATCTCCTCTTCCGATGCCCCATCAAACACGGGGGTTGCCATCGGTACCCCGTCGACCAGGTTGCGCGCCAGCTCAAAAATCTCACCATCGTTCAACGACTTCAGGTTCTCGACACGTCCCGATTTGTTGTAGACCTCCTCCAGAAAGGAACGGATCTCCGCGGCTTTCTTGTGCGCCTCGAGCATCCCGTTGATTCGCTCGCCGATTCCTTTCGCGGCCCAACCCAGGTGCGTTTCAAGAATCTGTCCAACGTTCATGCGCGATGGAACCCCGAGAGGATTCAGAACGATGTCGACTGGTTCGCCCTTGGCGTCGAAGGGCATGTCTTCGACCGGCATGATCACGGAGATCACCCCCTTGTTGCCGTGCCGGCCCGCCATCTTGTCGCCCGGCTGAATGCGACGCTTGATCGCAAGGTGGACTTTCACGATCTTGAGCACGCCCGGTGCAAGATCATCGCCCGTTTCGAGCTTCTGCTTCTTGTCCGCATAGATCGCATCGAGCGATTCACGGCGCGCTTCGAGTTGCTTTTCGGCTCGCTCGAGCTGCGTGTTCAGCAGATCGTCCGACATGCGGATGCGGAACCAGTCATCCAGCTCCAGTGTGTCGAGATAGGCGTCGTCGAGGGTCACTCCTCGGGTTTTACCCGGCGCGCTGGCGGCTTTTTTCCCGTTCAAGGCCCGCCGCAGACGTTCGTAGGTCGCAGTTTCGACAATGCGGTATTCATCGTCGAGGTCTTTGCGAATCTGCTCCAGTGCACTCTTCTCGATATCCTTGGCACGCTGGTCCTTGTCCACCCCGTCCCGGGTGAACACCTGGACATCGATGACCGTACCTTTAACGCCCGTAGGTACCCGCAGTGATGTGTCTTTCACGTCGGATGCCTTCTCGCCAAAGATTGCGCGCAGCAATTTTTCCTCCGGCGTGAGCTGGGTTTCGCCCTTGGGCGTCACCTTGCCCACCAGAATATCACCGGTTTCAACCTCTGCGCCGATGTAGACGATGCCTGATTCGTCGAGCTTCGCCAGCGCGCTTTCACCGACATTCGGAATGTCGCAGCTGATCTCTTCCGGCCCCAGCTTGGTGTCCCGCGCGATGCAGGTCAGCTCCTGGATGTGAATGCTGGTGAAACGATCCTCTTCCACCACCCGCTCTGACACGAGGATCGAGTCTTCGAAGTTGTATCCGTTCCAGGGCATGAAGGCGATACGAATGTTCTGACCCAGCGCCAACTCGCCCATGTCGATGGACGGGCCGTCCGCGAGGATGTCGCCCTTGCCGATCTTGTCGCCTTCGGTGACCAACGGCGTCTGGTTGATACAGGTGTTCTGATTGGAACGGGTGAATTTCGTCAGGTTGTAGATATCCACGCCGGCCTCGCCGGCCTCGGTTTCCGCATCATCGACACGGACCACGATGCGCGCTGCGTCGACGCGGTCCACCACACCGCCGCGTTCGGCGATCACACAAACACCCGAGTCACGCGCGACGATCACTTCCATCCCGGTACCTACCAGCGGTTTTTCGGTACGGATCGTCGGTACGGCCTGACGTTGCATGTTCGAGCCCATCAACGCCCGGTTGGCATCGTCGTGCTCGAGAAACGGAATCAGGGAAGCTGCAATCGACACCACCTGTTTGGGCGATACGTCCATGTAGTTGACGTTCTCCGGAAGCGCTTTACCGAATTCGTTCTGGTGTCTCACATCGATCAGATCCGCTACGAACCGGTTTTTGCTATCCAGTTTCGAACTCGCCTGGGCGATGACGTACTGCGCTTCGTCAATCGCCGACAGGTACTCGATATCGTTTTTGACCTTACCCTTGGTGACCTTCCGGTAGGGCGTCTCGAGAAAGCCGTACTCGTTGGTCCGCGCATAGGCGGCAAGGGAATTGATCAGGCCGATGTTCGGACCCTCCGGCGTTTCGATCGGGCAAACCCGGCCGTAGTGCGTTGGATGTACGTCGCGAACCTCGAATCCGGCCCGCTCACGGGTCAACCCGCCCGGCCCGAGCGCTGATACCCGCCGTTTATGGGTCACCTCCGACAACGGGTTGTTCTGGTCCATGAACTGAGAGAGCTGGCTGGAACCGAAGAACTCCTTGATCGCTGCCGCCACCGGCTTCGCGTTGATCATGTCCTGCGGCATCAGCCCTTCGCTTTCCGCCAGCGACAGGCGCTCCTTCACGGCTCGCTCGACCCGAATCACGCCGACGCGGAACGCGTTCTCAGCCATTTCCCCCACCGAGCGCACCCGACGATTTCCCAGGTGATCGATGTCGTCGACCGACCCGTTGCCGTTGCGGATCTCGATCAACGTCTTGAGCACATCGACCACATCCTGGGCCGATAGAATGCCTGCGCCCTCGATCTCGTCCCGGCCAAGGCGCCGATTGAATTTCATCCGCCCAACGGCTGACAGATCGTAGCGATCTGTAGAGAAGAACAGATTATTGAACAAATTCTCCGCAGCTTCCTTGGTCGGCGGCTCACCGGGTCGCATCATTCTGTAAATCTCGACGAGCGCTTCGAGTTTCGTCGTGGTCGGATCGATGCGCAATGTGTCCGAGATGTAGGACCCACAGTCCAGGTCGTTGGTATAGATCGTCTCGATCTTTGAGACGTTCGCTTCCAGCAAGGTTTCGAGCGTCTCCTCAGTGAGGATCGTATTGCACGGCAACAGGATCTCACCCGTTTCCTCGTTGACAACGTCACGCGCCGTGACATGTTCGAGCAGGTATTCGACCGGCACGTCCAGACGCTTCAGCCCCGATTTTTCCAGCAAACGAACATGTCGAGCCGTAATCCGGCGGCCTTCCTCTACGATCAGCTCGCCGCTGCGTTCCTTGATGTCGAACATGGCAACATCGCCACGCATTCGCTCCGGAATCAAGTCGACGGAAAACCCGTCCTTTTTGACATGGAACGTGTTCTTCACGAAAAACATGTCCAGGATGTCTTCCGAGCTGTACTCCAGCGCCCGCAGGACGATCGTCGCAGGTAACTTGCGGCGCCGATCGATGCGTACGAACACGCAGTCCTTCGGGTCGAATTCAAAGTCGAGCCAGGAGCCGCGATACGGAATGACCCGGGCAGAATAGAGCAGCTTGCCCGACGAGTGGGTCTTGCCTTTGTCGTGATCAAAAAATACGCCCGGCGAACGGTGCAACTGAGAAACCACCACGCGCTCGGTACCGTTGATCACGAAGGTACCGTTCTCGGTCATGAGCGGCACGTCGCCCATGTACACTTCCTGCTCTTTGACCTCCTTAACCACCTTGTTGGACGACTCTTTGTCGTAAATCTTCAGGCGTACCTTGACCCTGAGCGGGGCAGCATAGGTAATGCCGCGAGAGACGCATTCCTTGACATCGAAGATCGGAACTCCGAGCCGATAGTCGACGTATTCGAGGGCCGCGCTTCCGGAGTAGCTGACAATCGGGAAAACGGATTTAAACGCCGCGTGCAGACCAATTCCCTTTCTCTTCGCTAGAGGAACGTCGGTCTGCAAAAACTTTTCATACGAGTCCAGCTGTATCGACAGGAGATAAGGAATCTCCATGACTTCCGGCAACTTGCCGAAATCGTTCCGGATACGCTTTTTCTCAGTGAAGCTGTACGCCATTCGAGTCTCCAGATTGATCATCTATTTCCCGCACATGCGGACAGGCAAATGCGCCCCCCGATCTCACGATCTGAGCACGCCCTGCCTGGTACAGGTCGCGTCGTTTGTAGCCAAGCGAATTACTTGACCTCGACGACAGCGCCTGCTTCTTCCAATTGCTTCTTAACTTCCTCGGCTTCGTCTTTTCCAATGCCTTCTTTGACAGGGGACGGAGCTTCGTCAACCAATGCCTTGGCTTCTTTCAGCCCGAGGCTGGTGATCGACCTGACCGACTTGATGACACTGACTTTCTTGTCACCCGGAGCCATCAGCATGACCGTAAACTCAGTCTGCTCTGCTGCAGGGGCGTCCGCATCGTCGCCCTCGGCCGCAGCCGGTGCTGCAGCCACCGCGGAAGCTGCGGAAACGCCAAACTTCTCTTCCATTGCGGATACGAGTTCCACAACGTCCATGACGCTCATATCGGCTACTGCATTCAAAATATCGTCTTTCGACAACGCCATTTCTTGATCTCCTGACTAATCTCGTCTTTGTTGCCCGGGCGGGAACAACGCCTAGCGCTACCCTTCGCCCGCCGCTTGTTTCTGATCCCTGATCGCTGCAACTGTCCGTACCAGTTTTCCGGGCACCTCATTCAGAGTGCGCGCCAGCTTGGTGATGGGCGCAAGCATGACGGCCATCAGCAGTGCCAACGCCTCGTCACGCGTGGGTAGCTTGGCAACACGGCTCAATTGATCCGCGCCAAGCAACTCACCGCCGATGGACAACGCCTTAACTTCGAGCTTCGCGAATTGTTTGACGTAGCCCTCCAGCAATCGCGCTGCAGAACCAGGGTCTTCCTGGGAAAATGCGAGCAGCGTCGGCCCCACGAGCGCCTCGGAGAGACATTCGTACTGCGTACCTTCAATGGCACGTTTGGCCAACGTGTTCCGGACGACCCTCAGATAGACGCCGGACGCGCGCGCCTTCGCGCGCATCTCGACCATCTGGGCGACGGTCAGTCCGCGATAATCCGCAAGCACCGCGGACAACGCACTCCCGGCGGCTTCATTCACCTCGGCAACGATCGTCTGTTTTTGCTCGAGCTTCAGTGCCACTCAACTTCTCCTGGATATCGCCGGTTACCCGGCTTCCCTTCTATTCGACAGCCCGTTGCGTACGCACACCCCAAGCTGCCGGCTTCACGGCGAGATCCAGTTCAATCTTCGGATCCACCGTCTGCATGGGCTCTTATGAATTAAAGCCGCCGCGAACGGCCGCTGCCCATGGTCTCTGACGACTCCGCCGACTTACGTCGACGTACGTTTCAAAGTCGTTCTCAGATCTCCAACGAGGTCTGATCTATCGACAAACCCGGTCCCATGGTGGTCGAGAGTGTCACCTTCTTGAGGTAGATACCCTTGGCCGAGGCCGGCTTCGCCTTCCGTAAATCACCAATCAGTGCTTCGACGTTCTCTTTGATCGCCGATGCATCAAAACCCACTCTGCCAACGCTGCCGTGCACGATGCCGGAACGATCCGTGCGGAACTGCACCTGCCCGGCTTTGGCATTCTTCACCGCCAATTCGACGTCCGGCGTCACGGTGCCGGTCTTCGGGTTCGGCATCAGCCCGCGCGGGCCCAGCACCTTCCCGAGCTGACCCACCACGCGCATCGCATCCGGGGTGGCAATAACCACGTCGAAATTCAATTCGCCCGCCTTAACCTGTTCGGCCAGGTCTTCTAACCCCACCAGGTCGGCCCCCGCCGCCAGCGCCTTATCCGCCAACTCACCCTGCGCGAATACGGCGACGCGCACATCTTTCCCACTTCCATGCGGCAACGTCGTCGCGCCTCGAACCACCTGATCGGACTTCTTCGGATCGACGCCGAGATTTACCGATACATCAATCGACTCTGAAAATCCGGTATTCGCCAGTTCCGTCAACAGGGCGACCGCTTCATCGATCGCATAGGCCTTGGTCGGGTCAACACGCTCGGCAATCGCCCGGCGTTTTTTTGAAAGTCTGGCCATGTCAGACACCCTCCACTTCGATACCGGCACTGCGGGCGCTTCCGGCAATCGTGCGCACCGCAGCGTCCATGTCGGCCGCGGTAAGATCCGGATCCTTGAGCTGCGCAATCTCTTCGAGCTGTGCCCGGGTGACCGTGCCCACCTTCTTCGTGTTGGGCGTGCCACTGCCCTTGTCGATCTTCGCGGCCTTGCGCAGCAACACCGATGCGGGGGGAGTCTTGGTGATGTAGCTGAAGCTGCGATCCGCGTAAATCGTGATCACCACCGGGATCGGCATTCCCTGTTCCATGGACTGGGTCGCCGCATTGAAGGCCTTGCAGAAGTCCATGATGTTGACCCCATGCTGACCCAGCGCCGGCCCGACAGGCGGGCTCGGATTCGCCTGGCCCGCTGGCACCTGGAGCTTGATGTACGCCTCGACCTTCTTTGCCATCTGTTTGCTCTCTTAACGTCTTCGGATTCCAGATTGTGCTGCTCTTTTGGCGCGCCCTGGGTCCGTCGCTTCGTTCTATATTCGTGGCGCTAGCTCACTGCTGGAGCTAGCTCACTGGTTCTATGCGTACCTATCCTTTTTCGACTTGCGAGAAATCGAGTTCCACGGGCGTCGAGCGGCCAAAGATCGTCACTGCGACCTGCAATCGACTCTTGTCGTAGTTCACTTGCTCGACCACCCCGTTGAAGTCGTTGAAGGGGCCGTCGACCACCCGGACCAGTTCGCCCGGCTCGAACATCGTTTTCGGCATCGCCTTCTCGCTGCCCTGCTCAACGCGCTCGAGAATTGCCGACGCCTCAGCATCGGTCAGTGGCGCAGGCTGATCTGCCTTGCCGCCAATGAACCCCATAACCCGCGGCGTCTCTTTGACCAGATGCCAGGTCTCGTCGTTCAACTCCATTTCAACCAGCACGTAGCCGGGAAAAAACTTGCGCTCGCTACGGCGTTTCTGCCCCGCGCGCATCTCGACCACTTCTTCGGTGGGCACCAGGATCTGGCCGAAGTGGTCGCTCAGCTCCGACAGTTCGATCCGCTCCTTCAGCGCCCGGGACACGTTCTTTTCGAACCCGGAATAGGCATGTACGACGTACCAGCGTTTCGACATGGAGTTATCCAATCACCCGTTTACCCAATTACCGAGGACACGACCCAGCTCAACAGCGAATCAAGCCCCCACAGAATCATCGAGAACACCAGCACCAACAACACAACGACGAAGGTCGTCTGAGTTGTTTCCTGGCGGGTGGGCCAGACCACGCGGCGGATTTCAACCCGCGCTTCTCTCATGAGCGCCCAGATCGCCCTTCCTCGCACCGTCTGCAGACCCACGAAACCCGCAACGAAAGCCACTCCCAACAGTGCCAGAGATCGGTTGAGCACAGACTGGTCCTGGAAGTACCAGTTGCCGTACACCCCGCCAACGACGAGCGCGGTGACGACCAACCACTTGAACCGATCAAATACTGCCTGGCCAGAATCAGTGCTACTCACGCCTACCCTAGGTTCCTCGAGGTCACGTAATGGCAGGCCAGGAGGGAATCGAACCCCCAACCTGCGGTTTTGGAGACCGCTGCTCTGCCAATTGAGCTACTGGCCTTCTGTCTGTTAATTGCCTCTTACTCCGAATTCCAGGACGTGCCGCTTCGAGCGCCCACAATTATTCAACAATCTTGACCACCACCCCGGCGCCCACGGTGCGGCCCCCTTCGCGGATCGCAAAGCGCTGTCCCTCTTCCATGGCAATCGGCGAGATCAACGTCACCGTGACGTTCACGTTGTCCCCCG
>SMWF01000033.1 GCA_004357385.1 Gammaproteobacteria bacterium
GTCGCTGATTTCGCGGCGCGTGGTGAACACCAGCTGCGAGGTCTGATCGTCCATGGGTAACGCGTCGAGCAGGTCGTCGGGGGCGATCACCTCCTGCATGCCAGTGATCCGAACATCATCCGTGTGGTACTTCATGACCTCTCTCGCTACGACGTCGTCTGGGCAGGGCGAACTACGATACCCATTCTCAGCACCCAGTTGAAGCGGCTAGAATGGCTTGTCACAACCTGCATATTGCGTGACGCGCTGGTGTACTCCGCATCCCAACGACGAGTTCTCGGGCTACTCGGAATCGATGTCTGGGTGCGGCGTGGGCAGTCGGCCCCGGAACTCGAGGCCATCTCGACGTCGATGGCAGATCAAACTGCGGAAATCGTCGCGAGGGCACCGCAGCCGGTGGCGAGCTTCAGTTTGGAACTGCTGGGACTGCGTTGCGCTCGTGCGCTGGTGATCGGCGAGTTGCCGCTGCCGGAAGATCGACGTATTGCTCGGGACGTACTTGGGACGCTCAACGGATTTACCGAGGAAGAATCGGTTCAGACCCCGTTCCACTGGCCCCAATCCAGCCGCGGCGAGCAAGGGCGGGAAGCGGCGACCAGCGCGTTGGAAGCGTTCATTCGCGGCCAGGTGGAGCGTGCGGGGGTCCATGTTATCGTGCTGTTCGGGGAAACGCTTCGACAGTTGTTGTTTCCCGGTCTGGAGGCGCGCGATCAGCGGGTGCAGTTTCTAGATGCGCAATGCGTGCTGACGGGATCCACGGAGCAGCTGCGTAACTCTGCAGAACGAAAGCGAAGCCTATGGCAGTGCATATTGACAATTCCCGGGCCCATCTGACGTTCCGGCGGATGGCGTCGCAAGACTTCGACGCCGTGCTCGAAAATGAGACCCGCAGTTATCAGTTTCCGTGGACACGGGGAATATTTGCGGATTGTCTGCGCACGGGTCACGAGTGCTGGGTGCTGGATGACGGCGGTGATGTCATTGGTCACGGGGTGCTGTCGCTGGTTGCCGGCGAAGCCCATCTACTGAACGTCTGCATCCGACGTGACCTCCAGGGCAAGGGCTATGGCCGCGAGCTCGTGTGCCATATGCTCGACACTGCAAGGCTACGTGAAGCCGAGGTGGTGTTCCTGGAAGTTCGACCCTCGAACCGTTCCGCCTGCCTGCTCTATGAGTCACTTGGATTCAACGAAATCGGTACACGCAAAGACTACTACCCGGCGGCGAATGGGCACGAAGACGCGAAGGTGTTGGCATTGCAGTTGCGGCTGGACGACCCGTAATGCGATGAGCGAGCGCTGACGTCGCAATACTGCGTCGCAATAGGAGGGGCGAACCGTATAATGGCGCGCTTTTCGGCAAGCAGCCCTTTACGTGACCCAACAGTCCCCTACCAATCAGCGAAGCTCTCGGCGAACCTTCGCGATCATCTCGCATCCCGATGCGGGCAAAACGACCGTGACCGAAAAACTGTTGTTGCTGGGCAATGCAATCAAACTTGCCGGTACGGTCAAGGCGCGTAAATCCAACATTCATGCGACATCGGATTGGATGACGATGGAGCGGGAGCGGGGCATCTCCGTGACCACGTCGGTCATGCAGTTTCCGTACCGGGACTACGTCGTGAACCTGTTGGATACCCCAGGGCACGAAGATTTCTCTGAAGACACCTACCGGACGCTGACCGCCGTGGACTCTGCGCTGATGATCATCGACGGAGCCAAGGGCGTGGAGGCTCGAACGATCAAGTTGATGGAGGTGTGCCGCCTGCGCAACACGCCTATCATGAGCTTCATCAACAAAATGGATCGAGAGATTCGGGACCCGATCGAGGTACTCGACGAGATCGAGGACGTTCTGCAGATCGAGTGCGCACCGATCACCTGGCCGATCGGTGCCGGGCGCACGTTTCGCGGTGTCTACCATCTCTACGATGACAAGATATTCTGCTACGAAGCCGGCCACGGCGGACATCTCCATGAGTATCGTTGCATCGACGGGCTCGGCAGTGGCGAGGCCAAGGAACTGCTGGGGTACGATCACGGCGCTGTGGTCGAAGAGATAGAACTCGTGCGCGGCGCCGGCCACACCTTTGATCTTGAAACGTACCGCGTCGCGTCGCAGACCCCGGTGTTCTTCGGCACGGCGCTTGGTAATTTCGGCGTTCAACATTTCCTTGACTGTTTCGTCGACATCGCGCCGCCGCCTCAACCACGCGCGACTGATTGTCGTGAGGTCGAGCCCGGGGAACAGCAATTCAGCGGGTTCGTGTTCAAGATTCAGGCAAACATGGATCCGAAGCATCGCGACCGAATTGCTTTTCTACGAGTGTGCTCGGGGCGATACCGGCATGGTATGCGCATGCACCAGGTGCGGATCAACAAGGATGTGAAAGTTTCCGACGCGGTGACGTTCATGGCGGGCGACCGCATTCGGGCGGACGAGGCGTTGCCGGGCGACATTATCGGGTTGCACAATCACGGCTCGATACAGATCGGCGATACCTTTACCGAAGGGGAGAAGCTGCGCTTCAAGGGTGTCCCGAATTTTGCACCGGAAATGTTCAGGCGGGTCCGGGTAAGGGACCCGTTGAAGAGCAAGCAGCTGGAACGCGGGTTGACCCAACTGTCGGAAGAAGGTGCGACCCAGATGTTCAGGCCAATGATGCGCAACGACCTCATCGTTGGTGCGGTCGGGGTGCTCCAGTTCGATGTCGTGGCATTTCGGTTGAACGACGAGTATCGCGCGGACTGCATATACGAGGATGCCAACGTATATACCGCCCGTTGGATTCGCTGCGATGATGAAAAGATGCTCGACGAGTTCAAACGTAAACACCAGGATCAGCTGGCCCTCGATGGCGGTGGCCACCTGACTTTTCTCGCGTCCAGCCGGGTCAACCTGATGCTGGCGGAAGAGCGTTGGCCGGAGGTTCGTTTCGATGCGACCCGGGAGCATTGATCGGAGGTGGGTTAATGTCTGATGCATCGCCGCTCGGGCGGCTGCTCGATGACCCTGCGCTCGACGAGTTCGAGGCGGCGCTGCTGGTTGCCGAGGTCCTGTCGGTCGGCGTCGACAAAGAAAAGGCGCGCAGCGAGGTTGCCGCACTTGCGCAGAACTTCGGTACCGGCGAAGCGCGAAGCGGTGAGTCGCTTTGTCAGTTCATGGCGCATCAGGGCTTCGTCGGGGCGGTCGACGACTACTACGCGTTGGCGACCAGCTGTGTCGACCAGGTGCTCGAACGCCGCAGCGGAATTCCCATCACCCTGGCGGTTATCTATCTTAAGGTTGCCCATATCCTCGGTATTCAGGGTAGCGGAATTAACTATCCGGGCCACTTTCTGGTCGACATTGCCGGCCAGTTGATCGACCCGTATCGGGGCGCGCTTACAGACCGGCCGGCCTGTGAGCGCTTGTTGCTCGAAGCGGGCTACGCCGGTCCCCTGGCCGATGCATTCCGCGCCACCACGGCGCGGGACATCGCGCTGCGCATGCTGAACAACGCCCGTGGCGTGTTCGACGCGGCTGGCCGTTGGGCCGACGCCCTGGAGCTGCTCGATCATCAACAGTTACTGGCGCCGGATGAGGTCGAACTGTGCTTCGAAAGGGCGCGGCTGTGGGTTGGGGCAGGCTCGCTGGACATGGCCCGCGAAGTGCTGGAAGCAGCACGCCTGAAGTTTACCGATCCGCGCACCCAGGGGGCGATCGACGAGCGGCTCGCAGATTTCCCCAGGTCTGACTCAGGCCCGGTGCTGAATTAGCGCGCTACCTGTCGCTCATGTCGGGATATGGATCGGCAATATCCAGTTCGATGGGTTGGCCGTAGCCGGGAACTTCAATGCGAGTATCCGAGATCCCCAGGTCCGTACCCTCCAACACCCCTTCGCCGAACTGGTAGATAGGCGACTCTTCGCCACGAGTCATACGCTCATCGTAGCTGGCGAACGCGATAGCGACACTTTCGTGACGCTGCGCATGGCGTTTCATCGCCTTGGCGCCGTGTTTGCGTTCCAGCATCGCGCGCGTCACGTGCGGTGCCAGGATCAACCCGGTGGCGTTGTTCCCGCCGAACCCCTTGGAGTTGATGAACGCGGCGTCGAGCAGACTGGGATCCACTTCGCGATGGGTGAGGATGAACTGAAGATTCCCGGTATGCACGTCATCGGCAATGGCATCGATACTGGTGATGCCGGGAATCCAGCCGTACGCCCAGGTGCCGAGTACTGCCGAGAGCTGGTCGCCTCCGGCGGGTGCCAGAGAATGGCCGAGATGGGCTTTGACTGCCGCAACGGGCCACTGTTTGATGCCGAATACCCGGGCCAGCTCGCTCATGATGTGCGATTCGGTGACTCGGTTCACGGGGGTTCCTGTGCCATGGGCATGCATATAGGTGCGCTGCCGCAACGCGTCGTCTCCGAGCATTGAGCGCGCCAGGCCCATGGCTTTGGCGACGGTGATGTAGTTCCCGACGCCCGGTCCTGGGATAGACTTCTTGAAGCCGTCCGCATTGACGTAGACATCGGCGACGGCGCCGTGCACGAACGCGCCGGTTTCCAGGGCCAGTTCGTCGTCGAACAGGACGATATAGATGGACGCTTCGGCGAGTGTGAAACCGCAGTTCTCGGCGAACGGGCGGCAGGCGCGGCGGTTGTCGACCGCGTCCGTTCCGTCCAGGGCTTTCAGAGCCGCGTCTTCGGCCAGCGCTCCCATGGTGCGATAGCCGTCGACCACCTCCGGGGTGATGGGCGCCTCGGCATTGCCCACCACGACCACGCGGCGCCGGCCGCTGCGGATGTCTTCCACGCCCTGGCGCAGGTTGTAGAGGAACGTGGCGCAGGCGCCGATCGTGGCACCCGTGGCACCCAGGCTACCGAGCACGTAGGCGTTGATGAAATCCGCGGGCATCTCACACAGACCGAGCGCCACCTGCCTCGACGTGACGCGCCCGCCCGTCATGCCCGCCTGCAAAAGACCACCCATGCCGTTCTGGTCCAATTGGCCCATGGCGCTGCCCGAGTAAACGGCGAACTGGTCCGGTCGCACCTGTTTGCGCAAGACATCCCAGTCCATACCGATCGAGCGAATCGCATCCGAGGCGCCCCAGACTGTCAGCTCCAACCCGCGGGGGTGATTGCGTGATTGATAGGTCGAACCGGGGTGGAATCCTGTGGGGATCTGGGCCGCGGAGCTGACCGTGGACGTTCGTCGATCCGGAATCAGGACGTCCAGCCGTCCCTCGATCCGGACGGTGACGGTTTTGTCGTGTGCATCGACGACGGTCCAGTTGTCGGGGAGTCGCTCGGGCAGCTGGCGAGCCGGTACGCTGAAGGTCACGGACTCATCGGTGGTGGGGGTCAGTGACGTTTGACGTTGCCAGCCGATGTCGTCCGGGTCGAAAAGTTCGATGCGCCGGATCAGCGTGTGGTCGTTGATGTAGGCGCGGGTTTCGGCGGTCCCCGGGTCATCCTCCAGCCCCATCAGGCCGGCCAGGCTGCGGTACGTTTCCGCGGCCGCCGCGTTGGGCAGGGCATCGATCACCAGGCGCCGATAAGCATGGTGCGCGGACAGGCGACCCGCAGCGTTGACACCGCCAATACCGACGATGACCGGGAGGTTGGCCAATTCAGAATGCTCGACAGGACACTCGCGCGGGATTGTAGGACAGGTCCGCGCGAATGCCAACGTGAGCCTTGCGGCAAGCCTTGCGGCGAGCCTTGCGGCTAGGTTGTCTCCAGGGCGATTGCGGTGGCTTCGCCGCCGCCGATGCACAGCGCGGCAACGCCACGCCGCTTGCCGAGCCGCCGCAACGCGTGTACCAGTGTCACGATCAGCCGGCTGCCGGTGGAGCCAATCGGATGACCCTGGGCGCAGGCGCCGCCGTAGATATTCACCCGTTCCGGATCGAGCCCGAGCTCGCGGATCGCAAGCATGGTGACCATTGCAAACGCTTCGTTGATCTCGAACAGATCGACGTCCTGTGCTTGCCAGCCCAGGCTGTCGAGCAGTTTGCCGATCGCGCCGACCGGCGCAAGGGTGAATTCCGATGGGTGTTGGGAATGGGTCGCGTGGCCGACGATGCGGGCCAGCGGCGTACGGTTACTCGCAGCGGCTGCGCCGCCTATCACCAGGGCCGAGGCGCCGTCGGAGATCGAACTCGAGTTGGCGGCGGTGATACTGCCGCCTTCTTTGAACGCACCGCGCAACGTGGGGATCCGTTCGAGCTTCGCCCGTCCGGGCTGCTCGTCGTCCGCGACCTTGGCATCGTGTACCTGGATCGGCGCGATCTCGTCGTGTAGCTGGCCCTCAGCGATGGCGGCGCGCGCCCGATTGACGGATTCGATTGCGAAGGCGTCCATGTCTTCGCGCGTCAACTGGAACCGATCAGCGGTGTCCTGAGCGAAGGTTCCCATCGAGCGACCGGTTTCCGCGTCTTCGAGGCCGTCAAAGAACATGCTGTCCTTCAACTCGGTATGACCCATCCGGACGCCGGCGCGCGCCTTGGCCATCAGGTAGGGGGCGTTGGTCATGCTTTCCATGCCACCGCTGATGATGCACTCGGCGCTGCCCGCGCGGATCAGGTCGATCGCGAGCATCGTGGCCTTCATGCCGGACCCGCAGACTTTGTTGATGGTCGTAGCAGCGGTCGCGTCGCGAAGTCCGGCGATCCGCATGGCCTGACGTGCCGGCGCCTGTTTCAATCCCGCGCTGATGACGTTGCCGATGATCACCTCGTTGACCTGCTCAGCGGCCAAGCCTGCGTGATCCAGTGCGGCGCTGATTGAGTGCGCGCCGAGTTCCGGGGCGCTCAGGGACTTAAGCGCACCCTGAAAGCTGCCGATCGGAGTACGAGCGGCGCCGAGCACGAAGACGTCGGGCTGCGGGTTGGGGTTTGCCATGGCCGAATTTCCGTCGAAAAAGCGGGCGATTTTACCTGAAGGGTCGCTGGATTACTTCCAGGGAGACCTGCGGGTGCTCACCCCGACAAACAAAGTCGGTACACTAGCGGCTTCCTCAAATTATCTTCGCAAGGAATGGGCATGTCGGACAAAGCGCAGGCCGCGTTGGCGATCTTCGAGTCTCAGGCGGGTAGCTCGGACGGACACAGTGACTGGATGGAGATTGATCAGGAGCGGATCAACGCATTTGCGGATGCTACGCTCGACCATCAGTTCATTCACATCGATCCCGAAAAATCAGCCGAGCTGTCACCCTACAAGACGACCATTGCCCACGGCTTTCTGACGTTGTCATTGCTGGTGCACCTCACAGCGCAGATTCCGCCGCGTGACCCGGCGGTGCACGAGGGGATGATCATGGGAGTGAACTATGGCCTGGATAAGGTCCGCTTTCCGGCGCCTGTGCCGGTGAATTCGAAGATTCGCGCGGAACGCACGCTGCTGTCAGCGGAGCTCAAAGCGCCCAACACGATTCAGCTCAAGACCCGGGTGACCATCGAGATCGAAGGATCGGACAAGCCGGTGTGTGTTGCCGAATCCCTGATGCGCATGATCTATGCCTGATCGGGGCTGGTTCGCGATGCTCCGGACAAGGACGGCCGTCAGGATTCAAGAAAGCGCGGGATCAGCTCTACGAAGTTGCACGGCTTGTGATTGATGTCGAGCTGATTGCGCAGGATCCGCGTCCAGGCGGTGCGGCAGGCGCCGCTGGATCCGGGCAACGAAAAGATGAGCGTGCCGTTGGCAAGCCCGCCGAGTGCTCGCGACTGGATGGTGGATGTGCCGATCTCTTCGAACGAGATCATGCGGAACAGCTCACCGAAGCCGTCGATGACCTTGTCGAGCAACGGGGCGATCGCCTCCGGCGTGGAATCACGTCCCGTGAAGCCGGTTCCGCCGGTGCAGATTACGACATCCACGTCGGGATTCGCGATCCAGGCCGACAGCAATGCGCGGATTCGATAACGGTCGTCCGGCACTATCTCGCGGGCCGCGATCACATGCCGGTCTTCCTCGATCAGCGCCACGAGCAAGTCGCCGGACGTGTCGTCCGCAAGCGTACGGCTGTCGGAAACGGTAAGGACGGCGCAATTCAGGCTGACGTGTTGCATCGGGGTCCTGTTACTGGTGGAGGGCCGGTTGCCCGAATTGGGACGGCGGCAATTGCGACGAAGGCCCCGACCCATTACAGTACGCGGCCGGATTCTACCCATAATTCAATGACTTTGCGTCCGGACATCATCCTGATCGATGAGTAATCAAGCGACCGAAAGTGATCGCCTGTTCCTGATTGCCGAGAGCCTGGCCCAGGACTTCTCGCTGTTCCCGGCCAGCGATGCCCAGAGTATTGAGGATCACGTCAGTGGCCTCGTGCCGCGCGCCGAGATTGCCCGCCATGTCGAGCTGCTCGGCAACATGGACATCGACTCGTATATTGAAACCGTCGTGGCGCCGGCCGAAGACCCGTCCCGGGACAATGCCCCCAAGGTCATTCGTCAGCTTGGCTATCGCATCTTCGATGAGGTCAGCGACGGGCCGTTCTATACCGCCAACCTGGAAATGGACTTTGGTGGCCAGATGCGAACCGTCGCGTTCATCGCGCAGGATCGCGCATCGAAAAACGGCGTCTGGATGCCCGAACATCATCTCGCCGCGGCTCGGGTCATCGAGCAGTGCTCGATGCGGGCCATTCCGATCGTAAGCCTCATGGATACGCCCGGGGCCGATGCCGAAGAGCTCGCCAACACTCAGAACCAGGCACACAGTATTTCCCGTCTGATTGCCGAGATGTGCAACGTCGATGTGCCCAATCTGGGGATCATTTTCGGTTTGGGGTACTCGGGCGGTGCCATTCCATTGGCCGCGAGCAATCTGCTCCTGTCGGTGCGCGACGGGGTGTTCAGCACCATTCAGCCGAAGAGTCTGGCGAACATCGCCCGACGGCTGAATCTGTCCTGGCAGGAATGCGCAAAGTACGTCGGCTTGTCACCGCACGAGCTGTTCATGCAGGGCAACATCGACGGGGTGATCGACTATGCACCGGGCGAGGACGCGGAATCTCTGGAAAACTTCCGGCGCGCCATCATTTCCGGCATCGAGCGGATCGAGGATGGCGCTAAGGAGTTCGTTGCCGAGAATCCCTACATCTTTGATCACTATCGCCACAACCTGGTGCGCTATCTTAATCCCTCGAAGCGCCTGCAGCAGATGGAGGCGAGCGCATCGCTGCGGTTGACCAAATCGCCCACCGAGTACAACAACGTGTTCGGTGTCGCGTACCGGTACCTGCGCTATCTCGGAACGCGCAAACGCATCAAGGCCACCACGACCCAGCAGTATGGCAGGCTGGCCGAACAGGAATTGCCCAAGGGCGAGTTGTCTGCACGCGCGGATCTCGAACGGCGCCGGACCTTCCTGAAGTGGCTGCAGGATCCCGAAAAGATCATGTACGACGATGGCCTGGGCCGTGCCTGGAAGAATTACGGGGAGAAGCGCCAGGCGGTGCACGACGAACGCGGCCGTATTGCTCAATTGCTGTTTGGCGAGCCGCGCAAGAACTATGAGGAAGCTCGGGCCCATCTTCTGAATGCGGTCAGCATGTACCTCTACAACCGTTGGAAATCGGAGGCCCAGGGCAATTTGCGCGCCCTGACCGGCTACCTGGCCAACCACACGGATACCCGGCTGTTGCTGAACGTTGCCACGCTGCTCGATCCACGTGCATTGATCGAGGCGGTGAACTCGGATCAGTTGCTCGCCCCGATATTTCGTGAACGCTTTACCCACGAGGGTAAGAAGCTGCTGGGCGCTCAGGGCCTGCAGGATAAATCGGAGGGATATCTGCGCAGCCAGTTGGCGGCGGAGATCAATCTGCTGCTCACCGGCGGACCATTGGCCGATGCGGTGGGTCAGGACGGGTTGAGCGAGCGCGCACGTGCCATGATAGACGGCGGCGACAGCGATATTGCCGTCAACCGTCAGATCATTGAGGACCGGCTGTCCGGGCACCTTGCCAGCCGCGATGGTTCGCCCGCACCGGTCCCGTTCAGCGATCTGACCGTGCTCGATGTGTTGCTCGAAGACGAGCTGCGCGATGACTTCATCGGTGAGTGCGAGAATCTGCTGCTGTTCGACGCAGTCTACGACCAGATCATCGGCAACCTGGACTCGATTGCCGAGGAGGCCGAGTCCACGCGTAGCGTGTCGAAGGCTTCCATGGCGCGACTGCTGGAGACGACCTTTGATCAGGCGTCGCTTATGTTGGGGCCGCCGACGGGCGCGAGCGACGTCGACGATCCGACCGCCTGGCGACGCGAACAGTTTTTCGGCTGGTACCTCCGCGCGACCGAAATGCCGCGCAGCACGGATTTCTTCCGGGCGGTGGAAGAGTGGAAGAAGTCCGCCTTTCCGCACCTCTCGGATACGTTGTTCGTGGTGCTGACGTTTTTATTCGAGCGGTTGCTGGTCAGCTACCTGCAGTCGGAGCAGGGTCGCCGTTACGACGGGCGCATTGCGCCGCGCAACATTGGCCGTCGCAAAGACTTCTGGAACCAGCTGACCATCGCTTACCGGGATCTGCGAATTCAACAAGTGTTGAGTCGGGCCAAGGGTAAGCGAGCCACGGGTTACCCCGCTTTCGTGGAAATGTTCCTGCGCGACTTCAAAGAGCTCAATAGTGATTTGATGAGTTCGGACCCGTGTGCTTTTCCCGGCTTTCGCGCATCGATCGAAAGCGCGCTGAGCAGCGATTTACCGCCCTGTGGGATCATCACCGGAGTTGGCACGTTCGATGATGGCGCGCGGGGTATCGAGGTCGGCGCGGTCATTTCCAACGTCGATTTCCAGGCGGGTTCCTTCGATATGGCCAGCGCCGAGAAATTCTGCAAATTGCTGGTCGAATGTGCTGAGCGTCAGCTCCCCGTAGTGTGCTTCATCTCCTCGGGCGGCATGCAGACCAAGGAAGGGGCCGGTGCGCTGTTCTCGATGGCGGCTGTGAACGACCGGGTGACCCGGTTTGTCCGCGACCACGATCTGCCGGTCATCGTGTTCGGCTTCGGTGATTGCACGGGCGGGGCCCAGGCCAGCTTCGTCACGCATCCGCTGGCGCAGACGTACTACTTCAGTGGCACCAGCATGCCGTTCGCAGGACAGATCGTCGTGCAATCGCATCTGCCATCGACGGCAACGCTGTCGAACTATCTGTTCCGGGTGCCGGGCGCGATGCAGGGGCTCGTCAAACACCCATTCCTGCCGGAACTCGATGATGAGTTGCAGGCCATCGACCCGGATATACCGATTCCGCAGGATACGGTCAGCGAAGTGGTGGCCCGGGTGATTGCCGGTGAGTTCGGTGACGAACGTCGGCCGGCGCCCCCGGTGCGCCGCAGCGAGGACGATCTGATCCACGCGACCGGTCGCGTGTTGATTCATGCGCGTGGTTGCACCGCGGTCAAGCTGGTTCGGGTTGCCCAGCGGCACGGTATCGAGGTGGTGCTGGTCCAATCCGATCCCGATATGGAATCCGTGCCGGTCGATATGCTCAGCGAACATGATCGCGTGGTGTGTATCGGGGGTAATACCCCGGATGAGAGCTATCTGAATGCGATGAGCGTAGTCAGCGTGGCGGAGCACGAACAGGTGGATGCGTTGCATCCCGGCATCGGTTTTCTGTCGGAGAATTCGCAATTTGCCGAGTTGTGCCGCGCTCATGGCATCAATTTCATCGGCCCGCCGGTGTCCAGCATGGAAACCATGGGCAACAAGTCCAACGCCATCAATACCGCGCTGAAGCTGGGCGTGCCGGTGGTTCCGGGTAGCCACGGCATTGTCACGGATGCAGAGCGTGCCGCGAAGGTCGCCGAGGAGATCGGCTACCCTGTGCTCATCAAAGCCGTGCATGGCGGGGGTGGCAAGGGAATTCAGGTCGTCGAGTCGGCCGACCAGTTCAACGAATTGTTTCACCAGGTCATCCTGGAAGCCCGGAGCGCGTTTGGCAGCGGCGATGTATATCTCGAGAAGTACGTTACCTCACTGCGTCACATCGAGGTTCAGTTGCTGCGCGATACCCAAGGCGTCACCAAAGTTCTGGGGCTTCGTGATTGCAGCGTGCAGCGCGACAAACAGAAGGTGTTCGAAGAGTCCGACTCGACCATGCTGCCGGACACGTTGCGCGAATCGGTGTTGCGCCATTCCGCGGCGCTTGCCGACGAGGTCGGCTACGTCGGGGCCGGTACCGTGGAGTTCATTTACGACCTGGATTCAGATGCGGTGTACTTCATGGAAATGAACACCCGTTTACAGGTCGAGCATCCGGTGACCGAAGCCGTCTCCGGCGTGGACATTATCGGCGCGCAATTTCAGATCAGCTCGGGTGAGAGCATCAAGGATTTGGACATCCAACAGAATGGCTATGCGATCGAAGCGCGGGTCAATGCCGAGCGGGTCGTGTTGAGCGCTGAGGGTATTGTCCAGTTCCGCCCCGACCCCGGCCAGATCAGCCATTGCCTGCTCCCGGAGGAAGAGGGGATCGAGGTCATCAGCTGTGTTGCCGAGGGCAAGTTCATCTCGCCCTACTATGACAGCATGATCGCCCAGATCATCGCCCACGCGACGGATCGTGATGCCGCCATTGCCAAGCTTGCCGGCTATCTGTCGCGCGTTGAGATTCGTGGGATCAGCACCAACATCCCGTTGTTGACGCGGGTGCTTGCCGATGAAGTGTTCCAGCGGGGGCGCTACGACACCGGTTACCTGCCGAAGTTTCTCGAGCGGATCGACGCCGAGGCATTGATCGAGGACATTCGTAACGCTGCGGGGGACACCGGATCAGGCATCAGCCGCGAGTCGATCGTGATCGACGGCAGCGATGAGTTGAAAGTGTTGTCACCGTCGGCGGGAATCTTCTACAGCACGCCCTCGCCGACGGAACCGGAGTACGCGTCGGTCGGCGACGTGGTCGACGTTCAGCGGACGTTGTGTCAACTGGAAGCGATGAAGATCTTCTCGCCGTTCGCGCTGAAGGATTTCAACGGCGAAGAGCTCGAACTCTATCCGTCCGATGGCCGTTACGAAATCACTCGAATCAACATCGCGAACGGCCAGCAGGTCAATGCCGGCGATCTGCTGTTCGTGGTCAAACCGGCGGCGGCGGCCTGAAACGCGGGCCACCGCCTAGGCGAGCAGCGTGCGACCGCCCTGAACCATGCATAACGCCCCGAGCGCGAGTATCACCTGGCCGCTGACGCGCCGGAACTGCGTATCGTCAATGTGTTTGAGCAGCAGCGTTCCAATACGTGTACCGAACACGGCGGTGGCGACCGCGACGGCCAGAAACCAACCCGGGATGGCCTCGGCGACGCCTACGATCAACCCGTAGTAGACTAGTTTCAACAGGTGCCCGAGGGTCTGGGTGACTGCTTTCGAGGCGATGATCTGACGCCGATTCAGGCGGGCATTCAGGTAGAAGACATCGAGCACCGGACCCGACGCGCCGGCGAACAACTGGGCCGAGGTGACCAGCGCACCACACGCCACCGGGGTGGCGCCCCAGGTGATGTCGAGGCCGTGCAGCGACCGAAGCGCCCGTGCGAGCCAGGGAAAGGCGCCGATTGTCAGCAGTATCACGGCCGGATCGGGTACCAGGGCTACCGTAATGAAGCTCGCCAGCGCCAACGCGGCGCCGAGCAGATAGCCCGGCAGGATCCGCCAGACGATGTGCTGACGCAGGAAGAAGGCCCTGGAACCGTTAGCCGTCGCCTGCACGGTGCCGTGCACGATCATTGCGGCCGCCACCGACTGCACCGACACCAGCACCGCCATCAGAATGATGCCGCCGGCCATGCCGATCACACCGGACAGGATGCTGGTGGCGAATACGGTACCGAGAATGAGAAGCAGGACGGCCATGGAAAGAGTCTGCGGTCCTTACAATCATGAAAGAAGAGAATGTTTCGAATATGATAAATACTCGTTCGGAATGATTGGTCTCGCCATGATCGAAAACCTTGAAACGCTGGTGACCCTTTCGAAGACCGGGACTATGATCGAAGCCAGTACTGTGCTGAAGGTATCTCAGTCGGCGGTCAGCAAGCGGATCGCGACCCTGGAGCGGTACTACGACCGCAAGCTCATTGAGCGACACGGGCGTCGGGTCGTGCTGACCCATCACGGCACGCGTCTCGTCGAGAAGGTGACGCCATTGATTTCCGAGTTGCGCAGCGTGTTTCTGGAAGACAATGCACTGCCCAAAGGAAAGATCATCATGGGCGTGTCCGAAGCGATTCTCGCCAGTTGGGGTCCGCGATTATTCGCGGCGGTGGGGGCCCGGATGCCCGAGGTCGAACTGGAATTTCACGCCCAACGCTCGCCCGTGGTCCTGGACCGGATCCGTTCGGGCGAATACATGCTGGGCGTTTGCACGGGCTCGCCCGACGCGGATACGGATCTGCAGAGTGAAGTGCTGGTGCTGGAGCCACTGGTGATCATTCCGTCGGCGCTGGAACCGTTTAAATACCGTGTGGGCGATGAGCTCGACGTAATCACCATCGAATCCCGCTCTGGCGCCTGGCGATCCATCGAAGACGACATGCGACGGCTCAAATTGAAACGGATGACGTCCCTCGAGTCATTCTTCTCGGTGGCCCAGATGGCGCTTGCCGGGTTTGGCCACGGCTTGGTTCCGTCGGGGGTTGCCCGGACCCTGGGGGTGGATGAGCATCAGGTGATCCCACTCGGAGCCGAAGGATTGAATCGTCCCGTTCGGTTTGTGGCCCGCAAGTCGATGTTCTCGCGGCCGCTGATTCAGAACTTCTATCGGTCGGTTTACGAGTTGGCCCAAGCGGTATAGCAACCCTGGCCTAGTGTCGAATGACCGGGAAGCGTCTGCCGAACCTATCGTTGATCGATAGCACTCTCTGGTGGGGGTTGCCGGGACCATTCGGCGAGCAACGCCACCCAGGCGGGATCGTCGTTCAGACAGGGCAACAGCGTGAATGACTCTCCGCCGGCTGCGAGGAACTGCTGACGACCGCGGATGCCGAGCTCTTCGAGGGTCTCCAGGTTGTCCGCGACGAACGCGGGTGCCGTCACGGCAATGCGAGTAATTCCGCGACGTGGCAGTTCGCGCAGCAGCACATCGGTGTAGGGCTCAAGCCACGGCAGGCGGCCGAGTCGTGATTGAAAACAGGTGGTGAACTGATCGGGTTGCAGGTTGAGGCGCTCAGCCAGTGCAGCACTGGTTAGGTAGGCCTGATGCCGGTAGCAGCTGGCGTGAGCCGTGGAGGGCCGTTCGCAACAGCTCGGCACCTTCAGACAATGCTTGTGGGTAGGGTCGGCACGCATAATGTGCCGCTCCGGCAAGCCGTGGTAGCTCAGCAGTAGCTGCTGGATGTCCTGGGGCAGATGCCGGCGCGTGTGCTGGGCGAGTACGTCGAGGTATGCGGAGCTGTCATGGAAGGGCGGCAACACTCTCAAGGCGACGTCGCGACTGTGTTGGGCCAGGGCCAAGCGGACGCGGGCTACGGTGGTCGTGCGGGTTGAATCCGCGTGCTGCGGATACAGCGCCATCAGCAGAACTTCGTCGACACCGGCCGCGACCAGGTCAGCCACTGCGCCGTCGATGTTTGGTGAACCGTAGCGCATTGCCAGACTAACGGGAGTATTCGACTGCCGGGCGAGTGCTGCGTGCAGCGCCTCGCTGTGTGCGAGCAGCGGCGCGCCGGTTCCTTCTTTCCGCCAGATACGGCGGTAGGCCTTGGCTGACCGGCGCGGCCGGAACGGGAGGATCAAGCTGGACACCACCAGACGCCTCAGCAGCCATGGTGAGCCAATGACGAACGGGTCCATGAGGAACTCGTTCAGATAACGTCGCACGGCAGCAGAATCGGGTGCGTCGGGTGAGCCGAGGTTGACCAGCAGTACGCCCCGCCTGCCGGATTCATCCGCTCGCGGCGGTGCGTCATGGCCGACCAAAGCGACTCCTTTCTTTGTCCGCAACGGATGGGATAGTATCCGCGCTCCCTGGCAATGTCATGGCGCGATGACGCTCATCATCGACTACGACGCGGGCAATTTGCGCAGCGTTCAGCGTGCCTGCGCCGAAGTGGGACTTCAGGCGTCCATCAGCAGCGATGCCGGCGCGCTGCGGGCCGCAGAACGGATCATTTTCCCGGGCGTGGGCGCCGCCCACAGTGCGATGAAGAGTTTGCGCGCCAAGGGTCTGGATGCTGCGCTGATCGAGGCGTTTAACGCCGGGACCCCGATTCTAGGCATCTGTCTGGGGCTGCAGATTTCCCTGAATTTCTCGGAAGAGCGGGATACCCCTACGCTCGGCTTGATCGAAGGACGCGTACGGCGATTCAGGTTCACCGATCCGGCTTTGAAGATCCCGCACATGGGCTGGAATGCGGTGCGCAAGCTGCGCCCCCATCCGGTGCTTGAAGCGCTCACCGAAGACGATGAGTTTTACTTCGTCCACGCGTACTACCCCCAGCCGGATGATCCGTCGGATATATACGCGCAGACCGAATACGAAGGTACGTTCCCCTGCGCCGTTGGGCGAGACAATTACTTCGCGACCCAGTTTCATCCCGAGAAGAGCGGTCGGGTTGGGCTCGAGCTGCTGAGTTGTTTCGCGCGTTGGGACGGGTCGGTAGATGCTCAGTAAGCGGCTGATCGCCTGTCTCGACGTCCGTGACGGAAAGCTTGCCAAGAGCATCAAGTTCGTCGACACGAAAGACATTGGCGATCCGGTCGAGAAGGCGCGAGAGTACTATCTCGACGGTCTGGATGAATTGGTGTTCTACGACATCACCGCCAGCAGCGATCGGCGCAAGATCATGCTCGATGTCGTTGAGGCGGTCGCCCGTCAGGTCTTCATCCCCTTATCGGTGGGCGGCGGGGTTCGCAGCGTAGCCGATGCGACGGATCTGCGACTTGCTGGCGCGGAGAAGATCAATGTCAACTCGGCGGCGGTGTTGCGGCCGGCATTGATCGCCGAATGCGCGGACGCGATCGGTGATCAGAACATCGTGCTGTCCATGGACATCAAAGCTGTGGAAGCTTCCAGCCAATGTCCGTCGGGGTACGAGATCGTGATTGATGGAGGCCGTCGGCCAATGGGTGTCGACGCACTGGCCTGGGCGCGCGAGGGAGAACGCCTCGGCGCGGGGGAGTTGGTCGTAAACTCCATCGACGCTGATGGAACGCGTAACGGCTATGCGATCGAGCTGACCCGGCGCATCTCAGAGGCCGTGCGCATCCCGATCATCGCCTCGGGCGGCGCCGGCATTCCAGACCACCTCTTCGATGTCTTGACGCAGGGCAAGGCCGATGCCGCACTGGTGGCGTCGATGGTCCACTATGGCGACTACCGGGTCAGTGAACTCAAAGGACATCTGCACGACAAAGGGGTAAAGATGAGGATGAGCTGGTGAAAGCGATCATCGTTGATGGCGATGCATTGCGCTGGGGCGAGGTGGACGACCCCCGCCCGGGCGTCGGCGAGATTCTGATCCGCAATGAGGCCAGCGCGGTCAATCGCGCGGATCTGGTCCAGCGTAGCGGCGGCTATCCCGCGCCTCCTGGCGCCAGCGAGATTCTCGGGCTGGAGTGTGCCGGCGAAGTAATCGAGGTGGGCCAGGGCGTTGAACGTTATCAGCCGGGCGACCGGGTTTGCGCCTTGCTTGCCGGCGGTGGCTATGCCGAGCAGGTAGTCGTGGCTGCGGGACAGGCGCTGCCGATTCCGGAAGGATTGAGCAGCGTCGAGGCGGCCGCGTTGCCCGAAGTGTTTGCCACCGCGTATCTGAACATTTTCATGGAGGCCGCCGCACGGCCCTTCGAGCGTGTCCTGTTGCACGCCGGCGCCAGTGGCGTGGGCACCGCAGCCATTCAGTTGTGTGCAAGCTTCGACAATCCCTGCTACGTCACTGCCGGCGACGACGCCAAGATTGCCCGATGCATTGAATTGGGAGCCGCGGGTGGTGCCAACCGGCATTCCGAATCTTTTGCGGAGCAGGTTGCGACGTGGACGGACGGGCACGGCTTTGATGTGATTCTGGACCCGGTTGGCGGGGCTTACCTCAAAGACAATCTGCACAGTTTGAATCTCGAAGGGCGGTTGGTTGTGATCGGCCTGATGGGTGGCGCGAATGCCGAAGTCGAGCTCGGTCTGATGATGGTTCAACGATTGCGGATCATCGGCTCGACGTTGCGGGCCCGCAGTGTCGCGGCCAAATCGACGGTGATGGATCAGCTCGAGCGACGGGTTTGGCCAAATCTCCGCAGCGGCGAAATCAAGCCGATCGTTGATACCGTGTTTCCCATGGCGTCGGCGGAAGAGGCGCACCGGTTGGTCGCCGGCGATGGCACCTTCGGTAAGGTCGTGCTCGAACTCTGACGGATCATCGACCTGCCCTTCAGATCCCGTCCAGTCGCTCGCGTTGCACGCGCAGTGTGGCAAGGGAAGCATCCGCTTCGCGCGCTTTCAGGCGTTCCTTGTCGACCACCACTGAAGGCGCATTTTCGATGAACTTCGCGTTGCCGAGTTTTCCTTGCAGGCGCGCCAGTTCCTTGGCCAGACGGCCGATCTCCTTGTCGAGTCTGGCACGCTCCGCGCCGGCATCGATCAGCCCGGCCAGGGGCACCATGACCTTGAGCTCGCCGACCAACTGCACTGCCGCGGGCGGGGCCTGTTCGGTGGCATCCAGCCATCGAAATTCGTCGATCTTCGCCAGCCGCTGGAGTAGCCGATGGGTCGCATCGAATCGTGCCCGGTCCGAGTCGTCACCGCCTTGCAGCAGCAGCGAAACGTTTTTTCCCGGTTTGATGTTCAGCTCGCCGCGAATGTTGCGAATTCCGACGACCACGCTCTTGAGCCATTCGATGCCCGCGTCCGCTTCCGGGTCGGGGCTCAGATCCGCGGCCACCGGAAACGGCTGCAGCATGATCGTCGGGCTGTCGTTATGGGTCAGCGGCGCCACTTTTTTCCATAACGTTTCGGTAATGAACGGAATGATGGGGTGCGCGGCCCGTAGCAGCAGCTCCAGAATGGCGAGCAATGAGCGACGCGTGCCACGCCGGAGTTTCTCGTCCGCGGCGTCGTCCCACAGCAGTGGTTTCGTGAGTTCCAGATACCAGTCGCAGTACTCGTGCCAGACGAACTCGTAGATCACGTTGGCGTAGATATCGAACCGGTAGGTTTCGATTGCCCGTTCCGCGTCGCGCAGCATCGAGTGTGCGCGCGATGCGATCCAACGGTCGGCCAGTGTCTGTTCGACGTCACCGTCCAGCGTTTTGCCTTCGGTGTTCATCAGCACGAACTTTGTCGCGTTCCAGAGCTTGTTGCAGAAGTTTCGATACCCTTCGATACGTTTCAGGTCGAAGCGCAGATCGCGACCGGTCGAGGCGAGCGCACAATAGGTGAAACGCAGGGCGTCGGTGCCGTAGGACGGGATTCCTTCAGGAAAATCACGGCGCGTGGTTTTCTCGATGTTCGCTGCCATCTGCGGCTGAAGCAGGTTTGCGGTGCGCTTCGCGACCAGCGCCTCCAGATCGATGCCGTCGATGAGGTCGAGCGGATCCAGCCCGTTGCCCCGTGATTTGGACATTTTGTTGCCGTCTGCATCGCACACCAGGCCGTGGATGTACACCTTGCGGAACGGTACCTCGCCCATGAACTTCAGCGTCATCATGATCATCCGGGCAACCCAGAAGAAGATGATGTCATGCCCAGTGACGAGCACGTCGGTGGGGTGGTAACGGTCCAGCTCGGGCGTCTGCTCGGGCCAGCCCAGGGTGCCAAAGGTCCACAGTGCCGAGGAAAACCAGGTGTCCAGCACGTCGTCGTCCTGGCGCAGCTCCACGTCCGAACCCAGGTCGTATTTGGTGCGCAGTTCATCTTCGTTGCGTGCCACGTAGACGTTGCCGTCGCTGTCGTACCAGGCCGGGATGCGATGACCCCACCACTGCTGCCGTGAAATGGCCCAGTCCTTGATGTCGCGCATCCAGGCGAAATAGAGGTTCTCGTTATGGCGCGGGATAAACTCGATTTCACCGCGTTCCACGGCCTCGATCGCCGGCTTCGCTAGTGGTGCGATCTTTACGAACCACTGATCGGTCAGCCAGGGTTCGACCACCGCCTTGGAGCGCTCCGCACGGGGGATCATCAGCGTGTGGTCGTGGGTTGCATCGACCAGGCCTGCGGAGTCGAGATCGGCGACGATCCGCTTGCGAGCCTCAAATCGATCCAGGCCGCGATAAGCCGCCGGTGCAGCGTCGTTCAGGCTCGCACGCGCGTCGAATATATTGATCAACGGCAGGTTGTGACGTTCACCGATTTCGTTGTCGTTGAAGTCGTGGGCGGGGGTGATCTTCACGCAGCCGGTGCCGAACTCCGGGTCCACATGCTGGTCTGCGATGATGGGTATGCGCCGCTGGCACAACGGCAGGTCGACTTCCTTGCCGACCAGATCGATGTAGCGCTGGTCGTCGGGGTGAACCGCGACGGCGGTATCGCCGAGCATGGTTTCCGGTCGGGTCGTGGCGACCACCAGGTAGTCTTTGCCATCAGCGGTACGCTGACCGTCGCACAGCGGGTAGCGGAAGTGCCAGAGGTGGCCCTGTTCTTCGACGTTGTCGACCTCGAGATCGGAGATCGTGGTCTCCAGTTCGGGGTCCCAGTTGACCAATCGCTTGCCCCGGTAGATCAGCCCTTCGTCGTACAAACTAACGAATACTTCGTGCACCGCCGTGGAGAAACCTTCGTCCAGGGTGAATCGGTCACGGTTCCAGTCGAGCGACGAGCCCATGCGTCGAATCTGCTCACAGATCTCGCCGCCGGACTCGTTGCGCCACTCCCAGACTCTGTCGACGAAGTCTTCGCGGCCGAGGTCGTGCTTGTTTTCGCCCTTGCTCGCCAACTGCTGTTCCACCAGCAACTGGGTGGAGATGCCCGCGTGGTCGGTACCCATTTGCCAGAGCGTTTGACGGCCTTTCATTCGTTGGTAGCGGATCAACGCGTCCATGATCGTGTGCTGAAACGCGTGTCCCATGTGCAGACTGCCCGTGACGTTGGGCGGGGGTATCACGACGCAGTAGGGCACGCCGTTACCGTTGGGCGCGAAGTAGCCCGCATGCTCCCATTCGGCGTACAGCTGCTGCTCTATGCCGTGGGGGTCGAAGTTATTCTCCATCGGAATCCTGTGGGTTCAATCGCGCCGTGAATGCAGAAATTTCGGACTCGATCGCCGCGAGCAGAGTCGCTCGAAGATCCTCGAGGCGTTGCTGAATGACGGCCTCCAGCCAGTCTTCCAGGGTAGCATCGATGCGTACGCGTAGTGCCTGGTTCAATTCGGTGGTTTGCTGCGGTGACCATTTGTTGGCGACGTTTTCGATCGCCTCGCGGGCCGTGGCCAGGATCTGATCCGCGGATCCCCGCCATTCGTCCCCCAACAGCGCTTTGATGGTTTCGTCGCCGAAGTGTCCCTGTTGCGCCGGGGCGGCTTCGTCCAGCAGGCTGCGCAGCGACTCGAGATCGCCGACCAGTGAGGTGTCCGAGTTGTTGTCGGATGCGCTCATAGATCCTCCCAGGCTTCCATGTCGTGATGGAACAATGGGTAGCCGCGATCGCGATAGTATTTGTAACGCTGCCGGCCTGCATCGATCTGCGGCTGCACGAAAATTTCGGCAACCCGTTCGAAGCGACCGAAGAAACTCGGGACGTCCGCGCCGAGATTGATCAGCATCTGGTCGGATTCTGCTCCGGGCGGGTCGTAACTGATCAGTACCGGGGCGCGCTCGCCCAACGGGTCTCCGGCGCCGCCGTGGGCAAGGAACCGATGCGCCGGATAGGCCCACATCAACTCATCGAGATTGCGTTGGGCGTCTTCAGTGTCCACGTACACGTGTACGTGGTGGCCGTTGTCGACCGCCTGATTGGCGAGTCGGCAGGCGAATCGATCGCGTGCGTCGATGTCCATGTCCGGCAGAATGTAGAAGTCGACCCGGGTCATGGCTACTCAAGCCTGACTAAGCAGATACTCGAACAGCAACGGAACCGGGCGGCCGCTGGCGCCTTTGTTCGCGCCGCTGCTGAACGCGCTGGCCGCGACATCCAGATGCGCCCAGGGAAACTGTTTGGCGAAGCGCGACAGAAAGCACGCCGCGGTGATTGACCCGGCTTGGCGTCCGCCGATGTTTGCCATGTCTGCAAAGTTGCTTTTCAGTTGCTCTTGATAGTCATCCCAGATCGGCATGCGCCAGGCCCGGTCGCGAATGAACTCACCCGCATCCAGCAGGGATTGCGCCAGCGCGTCATCGTTAGAGAACAGACCGGAGGCCGGGGATCCAAGCGCGATGATGATCGCCCCCGTCAACGTGGCAACGTCGACCACGGCTTTGGGTTTGTAGCGCTCGGCATAGGTCAAGGCGTCGCAAAGTACCAGCCGGCCTTCGGCGTCCGTATTCAGGATTTCGACAGTTTGTCCTGACAGGCTGGTCACGATGTCACCGGGTCGGCTCGCTATGCCGCTGGGCATGTTCTCGGCTGCCGCGAGGATCGTCACGAGATTGATCGGCAGTTTCGCGTCGATCGCGCTCCGGGTCGCGCCGAGCACGGACGCTGCGCCGCACATGTCGAACTTCATTTCGTCCATGCCGGCGCCGGGCTTGAGGCTGATGCCACCGGTGTCGAAGGTGATGCCCTTCCCGATCAGCACCACGGGTGCGTCTTTGGCTTTGCCGCCGCGATACTCGACGATGATCAGCTTGCCCGGTGTGGCGCTGCCTCGGGTTACGGACATGAAGGCACCCATGCCGAGCTTTTCGATCTGGCGTTCGTCGATGACCCGAACGGTCACGTTGTCAGCACTGCCCAAGCGGCGCGCAGAACGGGCGAGGTAAGTCGGGTTGCAGACATTGGGTGGCGTGTTGCCGAGGTCGCGTGCCAGCGCGAGCCCCGCGTCGAGCGCCTGCGCATGTCGAACGGCACGCCGGATCGCCGTAGCGGCAGGTCCGTCGGCGTGTACGCCGATGCGTGCGATGCGGTTCGACGGTTCGACCCGGCTCTTCATTTCGTCATACCAGTAAAGGTGCCCGGACAACGCGCTCAATGCGATCCGGGTCTTCCGATAGGCGTCGCTGCCGGTAACTTTGATGGAATGCAGGTCGAGCACGGCGTCCTTGAAGGGTGCCTGCTTCAACATCCCGCCGACGGCATTGATCAGTTTGCGGAAGTCGTCGCCTGACACCGCCTGGCCGCCGGACCCAACGATCAGCAGACGTCGCGGCTTTGGCCCCGCGGGAAGAGCAACCAGTTGCACGTTGCCTGGCTGGTCTTTGAAATCGACGGTTGCGGATTTGAGGTAGTCCGCCATGCCGAGACGACGCGCCGCACGTCGCGCGGAAGCGAGCGGCAGCACCAGGCAATCGGTGCGCAGCGCCTCGAGTTTCCCGGGCTTCGACGAATACTTCATGGAGGTCTTCTATGGGCTCGCGATAAGGTCGCGCAAGTCTAATTGAAACACGCGAGTTTAGCCGCGCGAATCCCCGTCCGCTCTGACATGGAAGACCTCGGTTCCGGACAACATGTCGGGCCAGGTGCGGCGGCCCGGATCAATCAACATCCACAGGTAACCGATGCCGAGTGCCGCGAAAGACAGCGTTGCGCCGATGAACCGGAGCAGAGCCTGACGCGGGGTCAGGCCGCTTCCGTCGAGACTTTGCACGCGCAGCCGCCAGGCGACCATGCCCGCAGTCTGACCGCGGCGCGTCCAGAAAAAGGCAAAGAATGCGAACGTTTCGACGAACACCAGGCTCTGCACAGCCGGGCGGGGCAGGTTGCCATCGGTAATCATGATCAGTGGATACAAGGTCAGCATCGCCAGCGCGACCACCAGCAACGCGTCATACAGCATCGCGCCCAGGCGCCGTGGCAGGCTCGCCGGAAGCAGATCCGGCGGATCGTTCATCGGCGGGCAAGTTCCGCTAGCGGGGGATTTCGAAGGGGCTTGGTGTGGACTCGGGCGGTTTGTGCAGTTCGTCGAGCAACTCGCGACGTAGCGTCATCGCCCGTCGATACGCAGAAATGAGATAAGCCTGGTCGCCACCGGCTTCGTGCTCGCGAATTCGCCGCAGGCGTCGTTGGTAATCGACGATCTCGCGCAGCAACTTCACCGCTGCCATGCTGGCGGCGTCCTGCGTATGCGTCGGCGGGAGTGTGGTGGCTTGCGTCATGACAGTCTCCGCAGCAGTACCTGGAGCACTCGGGCGCGAGCAATCTAGTCGAGTCTGGGATACTAATCAAGTCTCTAGGTTAGATGCTTAACCAGTTGAAATTTCTAGCCATACTGAACGGTTCCTTGGCTGTCCATGTGGGCGGGCCGACCACAGAATTCTTCCTCGGTCATCGCGCTGAGCAGCTCCGGATTGGTGCTGCTGGCCCAGACCCGCTCGCCGCTGGGCGTCAAACCTGCCACGTATGCGGTTTCGGGGCCGTCGGCGCCGTACATCACCGTGTACGCCTCCGTCGTGATCGGCCCGGTGTAGTCCGCCACCGCTTCGCGGCGCGGCGACCGATCAGCTTCGTCCTGCAGGTCTTCGTGTCGGTAGGGTTGCGCCGGGGGAATCGCGGAGTAGACGCCGAAGGCGTGTTTGGTCAGGTAGCCGCCGTTGGCCGTGACCAGCCCCTTGTCATGGTCGTTGGCGCGCAGGACCTCCACCATGGTTGCGATCGAGTGCATCACGTAGTTGTTGAGCGGGCCGCCGGCGAAGGTCAGACCGCCGGTCACCGTCAAGGGGCGTTGCTCGTCCAGACCCAATTCGGCTGCAGCAACCTGCACGGCTACCGGAAAACAGCTGTACAGATCGACGTGATCGAGATCCGCCGCTGCCACGCCCGCGAGCTCCAGGCAGCGGTTGCCGGCGATGCGGATCGCGGGCGACGAGTACAGGTTGTCGCGATTGGAGACGAGTGGATGATCGTGCGCCTCGGTGCCCGCCCAGAGGTATATCCACTTCTCGTCTGGGATGCCCAGGCGGGTTGCAACCGCGGTGGAACACATGATCAATGCGGCCGCCTGATCGACATTGTTGTTCGAGTTCATGAGCTTCGGATAGGGAAACGACACCGGGCGATTGCTGGCGGTCGGTGTGGCGATGGTCTCCGGACTTTGGCGCTCGCGAATCCAGGCATGAGGATTCTGCGACGCCACCTCGCTGAACCGTGACCAGAGCGCTGAAATGCGCGCGCGGTGCTCCGGGATCGATTCACCCCGCGAGTGACGCAGCGCGTTTTCGAACATCGGGTAATACTCGATGGGTTTACTCAATCCGGCAGCGCTTTCCAGTTCGCCGGTCATGGGCATGTCCTTGCCGTAGATCCGGTCCGGCGTGCCGGGGGCATCCCGCCACGCTTGTCGATGTCCCGCTTTGCGCGCCTTGAAATAGCTGTGGCTGCATTCCGCGCCGGTGATGATGGCGATCTCGTGCCGTCCTGCCTGGATGTCCAGCGCCGTTTGATTGACCACCGACTGAACGAAGTTGCCGCCGAACTGGGTCAGCGTCGTTTCGGCCCGTCCAATGCCCAACTCACCTGCGATTGCACGCCCGGGATCTGCATACCGCCAGGCCCCCCTGATTACCCGGACCGTGGTGGCCTCGCTCAACAGACGCGCAGAACCGGCGTCGGCCGCGGCGGAACGAACCGCGTCCAGCATCAGGTCCAGGGGCTCGCGGGCTTTGGTGGGATCCGCGAGGCGCTGTTCGAGCTGCGCGACACCGACTAAGACGGGAATCGACGGGGCTGAATTCATGTGTGGCTGTATGGCATGAGTTGGGAAGGGCATGATAAGAACAATTCGGGTTGGTTAGAAGAGAGCGGGGCGGGACCGTGCGCAAACCTTGGTGCTGGGCCGTGTTCGTCGTCTTGGCCGCGGCCACGGGGCAGGTCCTCGCCTGGAACGACGTGGGCCACATGTTGATGGCACGGATCACTTTCGAGAACCTGTCGGAAACACAACGAGCCGCGCTGGGTGGGATTCTTTCGGCCCATCCGCGCTTCGCCGAAGATTTTGAAGGACGCGTTCCGCCGGATGTCCTTCGTTCGGGCGAAGCCGAGCCGTGGCGGTTCGCCCGTGCGGCGACCTGGCCCGATACCGCGCGGCATTTCGGATACGTCAGACCAGCCCGTGTCCGGGAAGCGCTGGTGGAAAGGTATCATCGGGGACCTTGGCACTACATAAACCTCGAGCTGAGGGTCGATGCGCAGGGCAGTTATCAAGAAGCCGCAGGCGCCTATCAAGCCGCCGCGGGCGCTTACCAAGCCGATGGCACCGAAGACATCGTGGTGACGCTCGATAGGATCAGCCGCTCCTGGGCGACGGACAGCGGTGCGCAACGCGCCGTTGCGCTTTGCTGGCTGCTCCACCTGATGGGTGATATTCATCAGCCGCTGCACACCGTCATGCTGATCGCGCCGGGCACGCTGGAACAGGGCGATCGGGGCGGCAACGAGGTTCGGGTGCGCGCCGGTCGGCCCGGGCCGCGCAATCTCCATGCGCTGTGGGACGGCGCGCTGGGAAAGTCGATGCGCTGGCAGGACTTGACGGCTCTGGCCCGACGCATGCAACCCTCAGCGAGTATGCCGACCGCGCCCAACGCGGATGCTATCGATTTTGCCGGCTGGGCGGAGCAGGGCCGCGCACTTGCGCGCGAGCTGGTGTACGTTTCCGGATTGAGGCGGCGGGTGGCGGGGCAATCTTCGCGTGGGGAATCCCCGGACTTCCGGCCGGACGATGCCTATCTAAAGCGAATGACGGACCAGGGGCGCAGCCAGATCATCCTGGCTGCGCGGCGCGCGGTTCGAGTGTTGGGCACCCTCGAGCTGCGCTGACTATTCCGCTATTCCGTTATTCCGGGAAGGCGTTCAGTCGGTACAGCACCAGCAACAGGCGGGTCGGCTTAATGCCGAAGGAGCCGAACCACTTTTCCCAGATCCGGCCGACCTGGCCACGACGATAGATGTCCGACAGCGCCCGGTTGACCTCGAGGCGGAAGTCGGCATCGTTGCGTGGTACCGGGAAGGCATAGGGTTCATAGGACAGCATGTCGTCCGTGAGTCTGAGCTTGGAGGTGTCGCCGGTGGCAATTCCAAGACCGAACAAAGTCGCACGGTCACCGGCGATGGCGTGGACTTCGCCTCCCAGGAGCATCTCGATTGCCTCAACATGACTCTTCACCAGCTTGACGTCGGCGTCGATCACGCTGTCGCTGAGAAACTTGTTCAGCGCGGCCTGGGTGGTGGTGCCTTCAACGACCGCGACGCTCTTACCGCTCAACTCGCTGGCCGAACGTATGCCCGAATCTGCGGTGGTCATCAGACTGCCGCCCGTGACGTAGGTCAGGTTCGAAAAGTCGACTATCTTCTGGCGGCTCAGGGTGTTGGTCGTGGTGCCACATTCGATATGTGCGCGGCCTTCCGCAATGGCTGTCATGCGGTCCTGCGCAGTGACTTGCACATATTCGATCTTCATGTCGTCCAGACCCACGGCGGCTTTGATGTGATCGGCGATGATCCGGCACAGATCGATGGAGAATCCCTGCGGATCGCCGGCTTCCGAAAGCGACGAAAACGGTGGCGTGTCTGCACGGTAGGCGATCTTGAAGGTCTGTGTGCGCTTGATTTCGTCGAGCGTGCCGGCCGCGCTTGCGGTAAACGGCAGTGCCAGCGCGATTAGCGCAACGCCAGCGGTCAGCAGTCTTGGATTCGACATGAGTCCTCCATAACGGGTGGCATCAAGAGACTGGGCACCGGTTCGCCGGTTCGCCCGGTTTTCGAGGGAGCGTAGAATACCTGACCCCAGTTCCAGATAGAACCAGCGTTTTGGCACGTAGAACCGCGCCCGATACGCGGCCCCCGGACTTTCACGTGGGCCCGTCGATCCAACGGTGGTTGGCCGCGCAACTGCATGCCCGGGCGGACGCGTTGCAGTTCGAGACGCTGCCGGGCGCTACCTCATCTGTGATGTTGCGGGTATCCACAGGTGGTTCGGAGCCGCGCTCGGCGATACTGCGGATGTTCACGAACCGTGACTGGCTGGCGCGCGAACCGGACCTGGCACACCACGAAGCACAAGCCTTGCGGGCCGCGTCGGCAAACGGTCTGCCCGTGCCGGAGCTGATCGGCGTGCGCGACGAGCCGCACGGCGTACCGTGCGTGTTGATGTCCGAACTCGACGGCGCGGTGTCGTTGCAACGCAATCCGCGCGAGGGGTGGCTCGTGCGCCTGGCCGAGACCCTGGCCCAGATCCATGGCGCGCAAGCGCCGCTGTTCGGTTGGAATTACAAGACGTGGACCCGGCGCGAACAGTTGGTGGTTCCTCACTGGACGACTCGGACCGAACTGTGGATGCGTGCGATGGATCGCTTTCGTGGTGGGGCCCCGGACAGTGCACGGGTCTTTGTTCATCGCGACTTCCATCCGACGAACGTTTTGTGGCGCGATGGCGAGGTGTCTGGGATTGTAGACTGGGTAAATGCCTGCCTGGGTCCGGCCGGAATTGATGTGGCACATTGCCGCCTCAATCTGGTCGCAATGTATGGGATCGATGCAGCACAGACGTTCCTCGAGGCCTATCGACGTGTGCGGGTTGGCTACGTTCATGACGCCTATTGGGACATCGAAGTGTTGCTTGGCGCGCTGCCCGAGCCCACCTACTATGCCCCGTGGCAGGAGTTCGGCCTGATGCCCATCGAGCCAGGGACGTTGCAGACCCGCCTCGAGGAGTTGTTGGGCGACGCCTGCTTCAGGGTTTGAATTCGGTACCTCCCAGGTGCCCATCGCCATGCGTGAGTCAACCAGCTAAATCAACGCGTTAGCTGGCTCTTAAGCACTTCTAAGAGAAACTCAGATCATCGTCAGGTCTCTTCACCCCGTTCGAACCTAGGGTGGCACCGTCGTCAACGTGGCGGCGCATTGGAGTCGGGAGACTTGAGATGGCACAAGTTGATTGTTCAGAGCGAAATCGCGGTAATCGCCCGGTCATCGGATTCTTTCTGACGTCGCTGCTGATTCTGAGCAGCGGCTGCATGACTGCGGGGCGGACCGGCCCCGGCGTGGCCGAAGCAGAAGAAGAAATGACGCTGGGCAACGTCCAGCGTCGAATCGATGTTGGCATGTCGAGTGCCGAAGTGGTGGAGCGCATCGGCTCGCCGAACATCGTAACCACCGACGCCGATCGCAACGAGGTCTGGGTATATGACCGGTTTGCGACCGAGGCCCGCTATGAGCGTACCTCGCTGGGCCTCGGGCTGCTGATTGGTGGGTTCGGCAGCTCCAGCGGCCTGGGTGGCGTTGGCGCGAGTCGTTCCAGCGGCTATCAGTCGCGTACCCAACGCACGCTGACGGTGGTGATCAGGTTCGATGCGGACCAGCAGGTTCGCAGCCTCGCGTATCACGCGAGCCGGTTCTAGGTGTGCAGGCCATGACGATCTCGCGAATGCACGTCATCGGTGTCGCGCTGCTGTTGGGCGGCTGCAGCGGCGCGCCCCTGGACCTTTCGCTGGATGAACAGGTCGCCGAACGGCGGGCCGTACAGACCCGGAGTTTTGCCGGCCGCGATCGGATCGAGGTGATCATCGCTGCGAGTGGTGCGCTTCGAGACCTCGGCTTCATCGTCGAAGAGATCGATGACGAACTGGGTCTGGTCAGCGCGGTCACCGAGCGGAACATCAGCGAACCGGGAAACCAATTGCTGCAGTTCGGACTGCTGCTGCTGACCGGCCAGCTGATGGCCATGCCGGAGCGCGAAGAACTCTGGGTGTCCATGCTGATTTCCGAGAGTCCCCAGCGCGACGTCTACATCACCTGCGAGCGCAAGATCTGGAATGACGACGGATTGCTGGTTGTGGAGTCTTCGGGACGTGTAGAGCAAGCCGAATTTTACCAGCGCCTGTTCGATTCGATGTCGACCGCGCTGTTTGTGGAGGATGAGCTGTGACTATGAAGCTGACGTTGATGGATAGCGGCTGGGTGCTTGTTGCTGTGTTGCTGGGCGGGTGCGTTGCGCAACCGTCCGTGTCTCTCGAGATGGAGGACAGCGCCGTGCAAGTGCGCAGCTACCAGAGCAGAACATACGAAGGGGTTGCAGTCACCACGGTAATGCATGCCGTGGTGAGTACGCTGCAGGACTTGGGCTTCGTCATCAGAATGGGCGATGCACGTCTCGGGTTGGTCTCGGCGTCGCGCTTCGAGAAGGGGCGCCTGGGTGCAGCCCACGGAGAATTGTTGGTTACAGCGACCGTTCGCGAGATCTCGCCGGAGCATGTCGAGGTTCGCGTCAATGCGCGTCTGGGCATGCAACCGGTCGAGGATCCGGAGCCCTATCGTGACTTTTTTGCCGCGGTTTCCCAGGCGCTGTTCCTCGAGCACGGCGCTGTTCCTGCGAAGGCGGGTGGGTAGGGGCGTGTACCTCGCGGCGATCCAGCCGTAGACTTGGTTGCTGATTCAACATAGGGGCTAGAGCATGAGTCTGTTCGGCGAGAAGTGCGCACGGTGCGGTCATAGGCGCAGAGAGGTATCCGACGATGCGCCAAACTGTGCGGCCTGTCAGGAAGAAATTCGCGTCAAGCTGCAGGCAGCCAACGAAGCGTTGCGGAATTGTCCGATCGATGGTTCGCGGATGACCAAAGAGGTCGCCCACGTGATCGTTATCGACCGCTGCCCCACCTGTCACGGTGTCTGGCTCGATTCCGGCGAGTTGGATAAGATCAAGGACGAGGTCGCGGCGAAGACGATCACGGCCATGTTACCGACGGCGCCCTTCGCGGCTGGGTAACGGCGGAGGTCGGAAATGGGCCGGACGCTGTCCTTACTCTGTCGCGGATTGGCGTTGCTCGCGTTCGTTGCCGGGGTGGTCATGCTGTTACAGCAATGGGTGAATTGGTTGCAGAGTGAGACCTGGAGACCGCTTAGCATGCTGCGCCTGATGTACGACCTGAGGATCCTGACCACGCAGTGGTACGTTTATCCCGGCAACACCAGGATTATTCACGATTTCCTCGCTTGGTTGCCGGCCACCGGCGGACTCATCGCGATCGCCCCGTTGCTCTGGGGGTTGGGGGTTCGGCTGCGTCCGTGACGAATGCTTTGAGCTTGCGATCAAAAATGAGACGCGGTCAACACACTGGCCCCTCGCAGCTTGGTAACGTCGTTCGCATCGACGCAGGTAACCGGATGTACTCATGGCTTTCGTACCCAACCGATTTCGTCCCAAAATTTCGGCGGCGGCTTTGTTTCCGACGTTATTCAAAAGCGATGCCAAATTGGCGACCGAATCCGCAACAGGCGCGCCCTTCGCGGCGGGTAGTGCCTATTACCTCGCCTTCTGTCAAGCGTGGGCCCCGCCTTTCGAACTTGACGAGTTGGAGTTGATCGACGACTGAAACCCGTTCGGGGACCGCGATCCTCAGCGATCGACGACGAAGCTGTAGATCGCCGCAACGCTCATCACCGAGACCAGCAGGAAGGTGCCTTGAGCGCCGATCAGGCGTGGATAGGTCGCCCCGGGGTCTCGGCTCAATCCCCAGGCATGGGCGAGGCGAAGCACCACCAACGTCGCGCCGAACGCGTGGACCAGCATCGGCCGAACGCCTTGCATCTCCAGCACCAGTAGAAGAATCAATGCCAGTGGCACTTGCTCGACGAAGTTCGCCTGCACCCGCAGTAGCGTGTCGGGTTTCCACTCCGCGATCCGTCCGGTTCTGAGCCGCGCGTAGAGCACCTGATTAGCGAGCAGTATCGCCAGCAGGCCCAGCAGACCTGCATACAGCGCCGTGACGGGTACGTCCATCACCACAGGTTCCAGGCGACCAATCCAAACCCGAGCAGGGTCAGGATCAAACCGATGTAAGCGTATTGGTCCAGCCAGAACAGGCCGAATGCTTCCGGCGTGCCGGGTTCGGCCGACGGGGTTTCGCCGCCGCGAAGCGCCCGCGGCAAGCCGGCGACAACGAGAATCTGCCAGCCCAGCCAGACGCTACCCAGACCGCCGATCACCAGCCAGTGCACGGTTGCGAGTTCGGCCATGTGTCCCCCTGGAACTCCTGCCATTGTTGGTATGGGTACGGCGCGGATCAACCCGGTATCAGATTAACCGGTTGGAGGAAACGATTAACATCCCGACGCTGCCGGCGGCGACGAAATTCTGCGCGTCAGTGGACTGCTCGATGGCCATCGAATCGCTGGCCATGGCCAGCCCGGCGTCTTCCAACGTGTCCCAATAGAGCTCGGTGATGCCGTCGTAGGGCGGTGTGCGCTCAGCGTAGCAAGACGGCAGCACGTGGCACTGAACGTAACGACTGGTGTGCGGCGTGCGGGCAGCAATTGGTCCGTGGGTTTCCAGCCAGTGGGTCTGAAACTCCGGTATCGTGAGGTCGGCTCTGCGTCGGAATACAAAGATCCCCTTAAGGCCCTCCGTCACCGGTTCCTGCGCCGGGTTGCCTAGAACTACGTGCGTGGTGGTGATCAAAGGCGGGTCGAGCCCGGGGTCCGAGCGCCACAGCGTGTGCTGCAAGGTCCGCTGCTCCGCGAAAGCCAGGGATGCGCCGAGGTCGTCGAACCAGAATTCCAGCGAGCCGCAGTACGGCACGTCCTCGATCTCGAGCTTTAGCCCGTCGCTTCGTTGGGTCTCCACATAGGCGAGCATGCCGTCGATGGCGCTTACCGCTTCGGCGCGTTGGGTGCTGGTGCCCAGGCGCTGGTCTGCGCACGTGATGAGTTGGGTGACTTTGTACAGAGTCCTGGACCGCAATGCCGACCGCGACAGCCTACGCGAAAGATGCGAATCACCTCAACTAACGGATGTCAGGCGCTGCGCCGGGGGCGGACGCGTGCGCAGGCTTGTGCTAGCGTTGGGACGCGCCGGGAGGTTTGGGGGCGCAAAACAAAAATCTAAAACATTCGAGAGGGGCAACCTATGAATGCTGCAAAGATTGTGCGCATCGTTGCGATCGTCGTGGCCATTGTGGCCGCATTCGTCATCATTCCGTATGTGGCGGCCATCCTGGCCGTGCTTGGATTGATCATCGGGTTCATTGGCGTCGAGGAAGAACGCCGTCTGCTGTACTTCGTGATGGCGGTGACTCTGACCATGGTCGCCGGAGCGCTGGGTGGAATTCCGATGGTTGGTGATTATTTCACAGATATTCTGACTAACATCAGCGCGGTCATAAACGCGGGTGCGGTTGCGGTCATTGTGACGATAATCTACGAGCGCGTAACGGAGTGACGCTCAGTCCAGGATACGGAGGTGACCAGGGGAGGTCCCTCCGTATCGATCTCGCGTGCCGTCAGGCATCGATGAAGTCGATGGCAATCAGCCGCAGCGTTCAGTGCACGTTGCAAAGTCAGACGTCGGACGTATCCGGATCAGGAGGGCTTGCCGCGGACGACCGCGAGGACCAGCCTTTCAGTTGAAATCGGCTGCCGTTCCACTGCACGAAGCTCGCGAGCATATACACGAACGAACCGATCCAGGCCAGCACGGCAATCACCTCGCTTGGGAATGCGTACCAGGCATCTTCATCCATGAAATTCCACAGGGCCGCTGCCAGGTACATCACCACCACCCACAACACCAGCGCGCCCAATCGAGTCTGAAGAAATTGCCCGACCTTGTTCATGGCTTGCCTCCTATTGGATATATTGGACGAGGTAACCGTGACCTCGATTGTACGCCAGTGTCGCGGTGGAAGTCGTTGCCAGGGACCGAAC